>CAMYBM010000008.1 GCA_947253995.1 uncultured Candidatus Saccharibacteria bacterium
CGCCAATCCGCAAATGAGGTAGCCGCCGTGCGACCGCGCGCCTCGTCAATTACTGGCTTATAGTTACAGACAAAATCAAACTTACCACCATCTTTAATATAGTGAATCATCGTCTCAGTTGGCACCAACTGACCATATTTTACATAGATTGCCCGCAAGCATTTGCTGTCTGACGCGCCAAACTTCAACAAGCGCATGCGCATCGACTTATCATGCTGCGCATCGGCCAAGGTTACAATCTTGCGTTGCTTATCAATGTAAAATACATTATAAGACACACGATTACCTTCGGTCAAAATGTAGACATATGCGTCCGTCAAATTGGTATTAGTCGACACAGCTTCAAGCGCAAGTGACACCAATCCAGCTTGAGCATCGCGAACCTCTTGTGCAAACTGTTTCTTCTCGGAGAATGAGAGCTCGCGCGTCTCCGTAGTAGCAGCCGTGTCAGCTTCATCAACTTGCTCAGCATCAAGCTGCTCTGATGCATCCGCTCCTGACATCAAGCGTTCAGTCTCGACTGCCTTATTCTGCCGCAATTCAGTCATCAAGTTCTGATATGCCGGTAAATCAGCACAGCTTGGTTCAACTGTTGCAAGTTGTTCAAAAATAGTATAGATTGCTTCGTCAGCATCGCTGCAATCCGCTATGGTATCTTGGCCGGCGCTCTTAATGAGGCTAAGCGTATAGTTAACGCCATCGGCAGCTGTATTAGCTACATCTAGTTTGTAACTACCTTCGATACCGCGCGAGTACAAATAGACATACGGTCTGAGTTTACCGTTAGCTGACTTAATCTCAAGTAAATTGCCATCCATCTGCAAAACATCGGGCAAGGCACGGGCATGCGCTCGTACAGCCTCGACCAAATCAGCTTGGGCAAAGCGCGCATCATCATAAGGATATTCGTTGACCGCTTCATCGACGCGACCAGCAGCATAAGCCCCGAACAGGGGAGATACCCGCTCCATTAACTCAACCAATTTGGCATTAATCGCTCGACGGCTATCGCGATACTTGACACGATGCTTGGCTTGAAAACTAACCGCCAACTCAGTTGCGACATCGTAGAATAACCGACTCAATACTGCATTGATGTCGCGCGAGGTGAAGCGGTGAATAGTCGCCCCTTGATCGCGATATTCAAGCACATAACACGGCTCGCCTTGATCGTCAGATACATAGCAATAGCGGCCATTGCCAGTCGGCTTAGTCTTTACTACCTTAGGGTAAGATACCGCCTGGGCGCCAGTAGCGTCAATCGGGTACCCCATTTGTAAAGCACAATCTGACAAAGTAGCTTTGAGATAAGTATAGGACTCATCGTGACTTAAGCTAGTTGCCGCCAAATCGCGCCGGACAGCTACACCCGAAAACTCTGGTGAAACTTTAGCCAACAAACGAACCTTTTGCTTCATGATACTGGCTTCGTCAAGCTTACCATCAGCAACCGAGTGACGCGCATTTTCATAGTCAACTGCTAAATAATAAGCCACCTTGTCAAATACCACCTGCAAACAACGTTTGCTGTCGTTATATTTGAGATACTGTGTGCATTTGCCCTTGCACCACACGGCAATATTGTACATCAGTTTACCACCATACTCGGAAGTAATATAAACTGACCGACCATCGCCATATGGCTTACCATTGCGCATAAAACGAAAAGCATTGTAGTATTTGTTTGTTTTAGCGTGCCGAATTAAGATTGATACTGACGTGTCATCTTCGCTAAACTTAATCAGATCTTGTAGCCCCTTGGCATACTCGCGCGCCGTTAGTAAAAGCTCATTTAAGCCACGTGCTAGCGCCGCACTATTATCAACCGTGCCCCGGTTCTGTTTCACCTCATTCATATAACTTTATTGTATCACATTCTACTATAATTATGCAGCAAATAAATTTGCTTATGATTGACAGGGAAGCACTACTATTGTAGAGTTAAACCATGAAGCTCTACCGCGCTGATATTTATAAACCAGAATTACTTTGCCGTCCAATCAACCAAAGCGACAAGATCTATCTCGCGCGCTTAGCCCTCAAAATCTTAGCCGATCTACGCGTCAAACCAAAAATTAACAATAAAGATTACGACCGCCACGTCTTCGATGCGCCACAAAAGTGGCAAGACGAGAAAAATAATCCTTGCTTGCTGCGTCAATCAATTTTGCGCCGTGATTTGGCAAAATATGTCTTAAATCAATTCGGTGGCGTCGAGGCAGGGGAATTCACCTGCCTCTATTCTGGGGAACATATCACCCTGCCCGATCGTGAGGCCGTCCGCTACCTAGCCGAAATCGATCACGTCGTTTCTCTCAGCAATGCTTGGTCGACCGGAGCCTGCAACCTCAAGCTAAACTCCCGCTGCGAGCTGGCAAAAGACCCAATTGAGCTACAAGTTGTAAGTACCAGCTCTAATGCCGCCAAGGCAAATTTAGATGCCAGTAAATGGCTACCCGATAATGCAGCTTACCACACTCAATACATCGCGCGCCAAATTGCCGTTAAGTCACGTTATCATCTATGGGTAACTAAGCCCGAGCATAAAGCCATGTACAAGATCTTGCAAGAAGATGCTTCGCGCAAAGACTACCATTCACGTTAGTTAAGCCCACTCTTAATACGTTAAGACGTATAATCATACGTCTTAGTTAATGTCGCACAATTTTTTGAAGGCTAATTTTGGTATAAACAGCCACCGCGTAACTAGCTGGGGGATTATCATGCGCCAATTTAACTATAAAAACTATCAATCCAGCAGAACCTTAGACCACGCTACTAGAGGGGCAACCCGCAAAGTCAGAAACTGCACCGAGAAAGTGAATTATTTATAGCGCTGTCCGCAGCTCGGTGTTAATGCTACGGGTCAATAGGGAGAGTAGCTACGCGCCGGCATTGTTGATACGTCGCACAATCTATCTTTTACGTGTAAGGGCGACGTTCTACCACCGGACGGCCATTAAAAGCAAGCCGCGGGGGCTTTAACGCCCATTTTTGCCGTGGGGTAATAATTAATTAAAAAATAAATAATTATTTAAATACGCCAACTTCTAAAATCTTCACCACTCGCCAACCAAAATTTTTGCCAATTATTTTACCAATTATTTACTAGCAATATTTTCAGCTATTTTGACATAGCCCCCAAGAACACCGTCAGTGCCGATCACGCAGGTGTCGCATACAGTTTTCCACATGTGACGTCAAATGTTTTAATATTTGACAATATTTGACTTTGTTGCATAATATGTTATTGTATGAATCCCCTGTCCCCTGCCTTGTTAATCACATTGTTTCAAAGCATCCAGATTAAACTAATCATTTACACTAATTTATTTCCAAAAAGCTTTACCGACAACTCGGCAATCAACGTACGTGGGCTTAATGCCATTACGATCAAGATAGCGCGTAATAATCGACAAATCATGCGCTTGCGACGCCGGCTGTCGCGTAACTTGCGCTTTGAACGGATACGCCCTACTGTCGAGATAAAATTCAACATAACGCGCAGCACCCTTAGGAACAACTACTCGGCGCACAGCAATATTATATTGCTTCTGCAAAATAGTTGCCGTCTGGCCGACGAAGCTTAAGAAATTAGCTGACGTTGCCATGCCACTCGTACCAGTAGCTCCACTATCATCCTGGATGCTAAGCGCTGGCGCCTGATAAAAATTACGCTTAAAAACGATACCTTTATCATCGACAAAACTAGTGCCACCATGATCAACCCACTGGGCAACCGGGGCGCGAAAAGTCAGCTTAATATCACTGGTCAACAACCCCGTAGTGTGAATAGACGCATCCAAAATCTCAGGAGCTGACTTGCGCAAATATTCTAGCATAGCGCCATTGCGTCGCGCCAAGCTAAACCGCTCAAATGGATTTTGTCGGAAGTAATCTTCCGCCAACTTAGCGTAATTTAACTTGTCCGTTTGCGTTAGTTTCACGTTACTGACAGCAGACCGAACAGTGCCAGCATATTGCAGAACCAGCGCCATGCCCAAAACAAATATCGTAACTACCACAATTAACAACGCCGCAAGACGCTGTTGTAAGGCTCTAAGTCGCCGTAACCGTTGGCGCTCAAGTTCAGCCGTTCCATCACCGCGATAAATATTCAATGCCGTCCCGCTACGGTAAACAGCTGAGACTTTAGAATCATTCAACTCAGTGCGGCGCTTCTTTGGCTCCTTCTTTAGCTTAAACATAACTACTTTTATTTTACCGCATTTATAATCATCTGCGCCATATCTTGCAAAGCGCGTGGCTGCGCATAAGCGTGCAATTTCTCTGCTAACTGCTGTCGCCGTTTAGAATTATCTAAAACAGCAATAATACTATCACCCAATTTTTGTGGATGCCGCTCAATCTCCGACTGTGTCAGTACAATTGCAGCACCAGAATTAGCGTAAACTTGCGCATTTTTCGTCTGATGATCTCCGGCTAAATACGGCGATGGCACAATAATAGTCGCAACCGGCATGGCGGCAAGTTCAGCCATAGTAGTAGCACCGGCCCGCGTAACAACGACGCTCGCCGCTCGCATGTAGGACAAAATCTTATCCGTGAAGCCAAGCACTTTTACGCTAGCGTCAAGCGAAGCTAATTCAGCGGGATTAGGTTGATACCGCCCAGCTAAAATAACAACTTGCGCGCCGTGTTCAACCAAACGATTTGCCTGATTAACCATTGCCTCATTAATCTCGCGCGCGCCCAAGCCTCCACCCATCGCAACCACTAATGGCCGACGCGGCGATAGTCCCAAAGATCGTTTTACTTTGATCGGATCAAGGCCTTTGCTGTCAGCAACCGCTTGCCGCACTGGTATTCCAATATACTTTGTAATTGCCTTATTATAAGGATAGTTTTCTGTTGGCGCACCCGTACCAATGCTAGTAGCATAACGTGACAGCAAACGATTGGTTAATCCGGCAACCGTATCGCTATCGTGCAGAACCAACGGAATGTGCAACAAGTGCGCAGCTAGACCAACCGGCAGACAAACATACCCGCCCTTGCAGAACACCACATCCGGCCTTAGCCGTCGCAATCGATAATAACTTACCACAAACCCAGCTACGATACGAAAACCGTCAATCAAATTAGGGATATGTGTATGTACGATATGATAATAACTAAACCACTTATACCACCAAGGCAAATTGGCATAACGTCGTAATTTACCGGCAGGTATTGTGCTAACTGGAATTGTATCTCCCAGTAATGTCCGCGCCTGACGTACAAACTTACGATCGCACCACACCGCAACCTTAGTTTTTGGCTTTAAACGTTTAATTTCATTAATAACCGCGACGATTGGCGTAATGTGCCCACCGCTGCCGCCGCCCACGCAAAGAATCTTCACTGCCAGCCTCCTCTCCATTAACATGCAACCGCCGATGTGACGTATAACGCGAAATACCTAATACCATGCCAAGCGTCAACATGATAAACACTAAGGACGTTCCGCCAATCGACACTAAAGGCAAAGTAATGCCCGTCAGTGGTATCATATGCGTCATCGCACCGACATTCATAATAACGTGCGAACTCAGCCAGCCAAACACTCCGGCTAGCACCAACCGCAAGTAATAATTTTTGGTATAATCCACTTTATGTATAATAATCCAAAGCAAAGCAACAAAAAGCGCAATCAGTGCTACACTGCCCAACCAACCAGTCATTTCCCCGATAATAGCAAAAATTGAATCATTTACGGCCTCGGGTAGCCAGCCAAAAGCTTGCACAGATTTGCCAACACCACGACCGAACATGCCTCCAGAGCCTAATGCTAGAATAGCCTGGTTAATATGATAGTTCGATTCTTCATTGCCACTGCCGACAAACGTCATCACGCGTTCCAAACGGTGCGGTGCTATAACAATCGAAACAGCTGCTGCCACCACAATAATTCCTACAGCTATGGCAACCCTGCTCCAGCGCATCCCCGAGATGACCAATTGTGCCAAAACAATAGCAATAAACGCCACACCGGTACCCAAATCTTTTTGCAATAATGCAACTACGAACAATGTCATCATAAGCACAGCCATAACTTGCCATAGCGTATTCCAGTCGTTCAAACGGTGCGCTCGCGCCTCGGCTGTAATTATACTAGCAACAAATAGCAGTGCGCCAAGCTTGAGTAATTCGGCTGGCTGAAAAGTACCCACTCCAGCTAAGCGATACCAACGGCAAGCACCCAAGGCACATTTAGCAATTGGCGCGTGAAAAATCCCCATAATCGGCAACGCTAAGCAAATCAAAAAAGCTATTGTAAAAATGCGGGCGCTGTAGCGGCGGAATAAGT
Source organism: uncultured Candidatus Saccharibacteria bacterium (assembly GCA_947253995.1). Taxonomy (GTDB): domain Bacteria; phylum Patescibacteriota; class Saccharimonadia; order Saccharimonadales; family Saccharimonadaceae; genus Nanoperiomorbus. The sequence continues at coordinate 6,311 of CAMYBM010000008.1, forward strand.
CCAAAGGCAAACGGCTAGCCAAAATAAACGCCAGTACACCGACCCCAAAAAACGCAAATTGTTTAATAACATATGCGGTCGACGCTTGGTCATTCCCATGTGTAATTGCTGGCAGGATTGAGAACATCGCAACGTAACCCACCATACACAGTATCATTACCAAAACAGTGATCCGGTAATCTGCTGCATGTCGGCGGGGCAATTCCAATTGTGCCACTCGATCTGACGAGCCGCCCTGCCACAATAGGCGTAGAAAACCTTTTAACCAATCAAGTACTGATTGGTTAAATTTTGCTGGTTTTCCTTGATACACGCCCTACCCTTCTAATACTTATTTAATGCATTATAATATTGCCGCCAGCTAATGCTACAACTAAGCCAATAATAGCAAAAACTACGCCAATTAGCCAAAACCGCATTGTAATTTTGGTCTCAGGCCAACCAATAGCTTCTAGATGGTGGTGTACTGGCGCCGACAAAAAGATCTTCTTGCCATGACGCAATTTCTTTGACGTCAGCTGAATAATTACAGACCCCGTCTCAAGCACAAATACAATACCAATAATCGGTAAGATAAATAGCGTATTGGTTAGCATTGCCACCACGGCCAGTGAACAGCCTAGCGAGAATGAACCAACATCGCCCATGAAAAAGCGGGCCGGACAAATATTAAACCACAAGTAGCTAACCAAAGCACCCATGATCGTGAAACAAAAGCCTGCCAAGCCAAATTGATGATCTAACAGCGCAATTACAGCATAGGCGCAAAACGAAACTGCCGCCAAACCACCCGACAAACCGTCTAGTCCATCTGAAATGTTGACTGCATTACCCGTTGCTACCACTGCGAAAGCGAAAATTGGTACCATCCACGCGCCAACCTCAAACGGCCCAACAAACGGCACGTAAATCGTATGAATGCCAAGCTTAGCCCAGAAATACCAGCCTAGCACTACGCCAATCAAGGTAATCAAAGCGAACTTGACCGGGGCGCGCATACCAGCTATACCCTTGCCATGCGAACGTACATTGAAAATATCGTCAACCAGACCAACGAAACCCGCACCTAGCAAAGCCGCCAACGGCAGCCAGGTCTGTTCGCGCGAGAGATTGGCGAAAACCGTAACCAACGTAATTGCCACCACAAAAATTGCTCCGGCCATCGTTGGGATATTACGACGATGCTTTGCAGCGTGCAAGCGTTCATACACTTTAGCCTCACCGCCAGACATTGCGGTGTGGCGCATCTGCTTCCAAAACTTAAACTTATATGCAAAATAGGTATAAACCGGCGTTAATACCATAGCAAGCGCAAATGACGCCACTCCCAACAATGAAATCTTGGTCAGCGGGTCAACTAGCGCGCGCAATACTCCATTCATTTTGACACTCCTTGATATTGGTTCATAAATTTGCTCATTTGGTCGAAAATTGGCTGCGCTGCAGCGGAGCCAGAATATCCGCCATTATGTGCATCATCTACACGTACCATTATGACATATCGCGGCGTTTTTGTCTTGTCTGCCCCATAGCCAATGTATGTTCCAGTAGTAAGGGTATGTGAGTACTTCCCCGTAAGGGGGTCAACTTTCTGCGCCGTACCAGATTTACCACCAACGTAATAACCATTATCACGCAGCCTGCCCTTGGCGCCAAGATAGCGTGCCTGATACAGCATATCTCGCAATTCAGCTGAATGCTGCGCGCTGATTACGTTATCGCTCAGCAATTTAGGTGCTTGTTCGGTAAGAACTTGCTTCAATGGGTCGTAGCTACCCAAAATTACTGTTGGTTTGAAATACTTCCCACCATTCATTACGGAACTGAATGCTGATATTACTTGTATCATGGTCAATTGCTCACCCTGTCCAAAAGTCATATTCGCATACAACACACGTGGTCCATTCTTGTAGTTTGGTGGGTACAAAACACTGTCAGCTTCATTTGCCAACTCAATACCTGTCCGCGCGTTAAGTCGAAAATGATTTGCAAAATAATCATACAGGCGCTGCCGCCCAACTAGGCTAATTGTACCGCCAGACATCTGCTCTAGCACCCAAACAGCACCAGTGTTGAGTGAATACTCCAAAATATGCATCGGCTGCAGCATCCTACCATCAACAGCACGCTCAACGTTACACATCTTGGCGTCATCGACCTGCACGCACCCATTATTACGAAACGTTGATGCTGGCGTAATGGCGCCACTATCTAAACCTGACGCCACCGTAAATAGCTTCATGATTGACCCAGGCTCAAAAGCATCCATGGTAACTTTGTTGGCGTAAGCTGCTGGCGTTTGCACCTTACGATAGTTCTCTGGGTCAAAGCTAGGCAGGTTGGCCATTGCAAGCACTCGCCCTGTATTTGGATCCATTACCACCATACTGCCAGTAGTAGCCTTGGCATTTTTTAATCCCGCCGCAAGAATTTCCTCGGCTTGTGACTGAATGTTACGGTCGATACTTAATACTACGCTTTCGCCGTCCTTTGCTGGTATGCTGACATCATTAACTCCAATTGTTAGTGGCACCTTACTAACATCAGTAACTGTCTTCAATAAGCCCGGCCGTCCGCTCAAACGGTCATTTAGCGACTGCTCAATACCATACTGCCCTTTGCCCTCGGCGTTAACAAAGCCTAAAGTCTGTGCAGCTAAGCCGCCCTCTGGGTAAACACGCTGGTTAGCCCGCGCCAAACCCAAGCCAGCAATCTTTTGCTCACGAATAGTTTTTGCTTGATCTTGTGACAATTCATGCGCTATTACTACATAGCGACGCTTATGATCGGATAATTTATCAATCGCACCATCAAGCACATGATCGCCTACTACTTGTTTAATGATATTTTTTGCGCCATCGAGATTCCTAATCTCAGATGGATCAGCAAAGAGTGTGTACACGGTACGATTTAAAACTAAGGGCGCGATGTTCCCGTCAGCATCACGTACAAAAATCTGCCCTCGCACAGCAGCTAGAGTACGGCGGTCGGTTTGCATATTATCCGCCTTAGTTAGATAAGTTTTATGATCGATAACCTGAATATGAAATAAGCGCAGACTGAAGAGTGTCAACACTGCAACTAACAACCATGCAGTCTGGCTAGCTCTTGTCTGACTATTCCACCATTCTCGCATATGGTTTATTATATCAGATTATTCAGCATAATTGGTAGTAGCTGGTTCGGTCATTTGTTTGGCAGCGGCACTATTTTTGACGGCGTTAAGAGATTGGAGACGCGCGTTCTCGACTTTTAAATTATCCTGGTATGCAGCTAATTCAGTCTTTTTACGATTAATTGTGTCAAGTTCATAGCCAAATGAACCAGTCTTCGTTAACTGTGTTAAATAAGTCAACCCCAGTGTCGCGATAAAAGCGACGATCATAACCGAGCTACTTACCACACCCATGCTCTTTGCTGGCGTAAACTTTACTAAATTTTGGTTACGACTCCAGCGTGCGCTGTCCTTGACACTAACGGACATACGGCTAGATGACCGGTGCGAAACAAATTCTCGCCTTGCGATTGCCATGTTAGGTTGTCAATCCTTTCTTTTAAAGTTTTAATGTTTGTTTACTTTTTTGTTTTTTGCAATTACATGCAAACTTTTACTGACTAGCGACTAATCAGCAAGTATCTGCATGCAATTAACTACACAGCAGCCAGCTGCCCTGCAAGGCAGCTGGCGAGTCATTGCTACTTTACGCGGCGAACGACAATGTTGTGAGCGTAGCTTCGACCACTAACTTTGATTGGCATCTTCGCTCCTTTCTTTATTTTTTATTTTTTAACTACGGCACGCAGCTTTGCACTACGCGCACGCGGGTTGGAAACATCATTCACTGCACCATCAACTGGCCGTTTGGTTAGAGTAACAAATGGGACATCAAGCTTGTCAGAGTTGTCTCGGAAGAACTGTTTGACAATGCGGTCTTCTAGACTATGAAACGAAATCACAGCCAGCCTGCCACCAGTGTTAAGTAAATCAGGTAGCAATGGTAGTGCCTGCTTCAACTGTCCAAGCTCATCATTGACTGCTATTCGGATTGCCTGAAAAGCTCGCGTTGCCGGATGAACCTTGTGATGGCGCCCGTGATCTAGTTCGCCAATAGCTATCCTAATTACGTCAGCAAGATCAAGCGTTTCGCTAAACAGCTGATGCTTACGACGTAGAACAATTGCGCGGGCAATGTGCGCAGCTTCATGATGGCTGATCTCACCATAGCGCTCCAGAATATCTACAAGATCGCGCTCACTATAACGATTGACCAAGGTAGCAGCTGATAAAGTCTGACTCTGATCCATCCGCATATCAAGCGGGCCGTCTTGCATAAACGAAAATCCTCGCTTAGCCTGATCTAATTGTACCGAGCTTACGCCCAAATCAAATAGAATCATATCATAGGTCTTACCGGCAGCCGCCAGTTGCTTGACCGCTGACAAATAATCGCTATGAATTAGCGCTGCACCGTCTGCCTTGAAACGCTCTAACTGGCTAATTGCGTAAGCATCACGATCGCAAAGCGTCGCTTGCTGCGCTGACCCAATTTTGGCAATAACCTCAGTGGCGTGGCCACCGTATCCGGCAGTCAAGTCTAAATAGGTTTCGCCTGCTTGTGGATTTAGCAAAGCTAAAGCATCCCATAAAAGCACTGGTTTGTGGAGTTGTTGTGGTGGATTCATTACTCTTTTGTTACGGAGGACACATATACGACAACCAGTTTTGGTTTTATTGTTTGTTTTGATTTTGTTTTATTACACTGCACGATTATAGTGAGTAATCGCACAAGTGTAATGAGAGACTTATGTGTGAGGTGGAATATATATAAGGGAGAATTTTCCCTATGTGCGACGATACTTCGATCTGGCTATCGCTAGCTCCAGCTGATTGTCGTGTATGTGTCCTCTGTTAAGGTGCTTAGTGGTTCGCTTAACCTTTAGGGTTAGTTGAACCATATCTATATGGCAGAATTAGCCATCAACCGCCAATATTTACCAGCTCGTACTGCAACGACATCGCGTTTGATTTGCGCGTAGTCTAGCAGATGCTGCTCGATTGTTACTCTGCCCTGTTTAGTATCTAGCTCGCTTTCTGACTTGCCAGCACGAAACTTGACGTTTAAGTCGGCAACATGTTCATCAAGAATGCTACCAGTCAAAGCCGTCTCCATTTCGTTATCCCAAACAGATTTGGAGTAAAGATGTAAATACTTGCCAAAGCCGCGTGTTATTACCAGCCCATCCTTAAACTCCTCGCGCAGCTCAACCGGAATAGTCAAGCGGCGTTTGTCGTCTAACTTGCGCTCGAAATAGTCAACCTTGCTCATGTACTTTACAACTTTATCGATTTTGGTTGTTTTTATGTTCGTGGATTTTTCCTTCCACTGACTTGATTATACTACCCACTCCGCCCCACTTGCAAGCCTTATTTATACTATTTTAACCCACGCTAACGATTTTTTAATCAATTCATGTGGAAAACTAGCATCAGCAACAGATGCTGCAGCTACTATTCGGGCGTTGTTATTTTTCTACAAAAACAAAATAACCGCTCCGTAAAGCACGGGCGGTTATTTACTACCTATCTGGTCTATAAGTTAACGATTAACTTAGCAATGGCATAGGCAGATGTACTATCAGCTACAGCCCACATAAAGGCTGTTAATACAAACAGGTTAATTAAGATCGATCCAATTAGAACACAGTTTTTTGTCGCCTCGTTATCTAATTGCTTAACGCGCGCTAAATCGATCTCATTAGCCTTAGCTGTTTTAACTGACTTTAATTTTGGTTGATTTTGTTTCTTGTTTTTCATCATGTAATGATATTAGCATAAGTACTCTAATATGTCAATAGCAATACTACAATTGTGCATAATATCAAGGGGGGCTACTACTTATAATAATAAAAAATACCCCATTCACCGGGTGCAAGAAGCGATGTTCATGATGTGCTCTGGAGGTTAATCAGTACATTGATTACATGTCAGTTGCTTGCAAGCCTTATAAATGGGGTATGATATCGGTTAAAGTTGCTGATCCTTTCGGAGGATGTTGTACGAGGGGATTAAACGTACAACGAGCTGCGTGACTCTATGTCTAATTTACTGTAGCACATTACTTTACGAATCCTAGTGGACAAAATCTAGTTAGTAAGATTGGGCCTACCATTTAGCAATAATATTATCACAGACCAGCAACTTTAAACCGAATATAAAGTACAAGTATCTAGTCTGGCAGTGCAACCAACCAGATACTATGCAATTACTTTAGCATACTATTGCTACATTGTCAAACACTTTTTATCTATTTTTATCTAAATTATAAAAAACAAGCGCCCACGATGTACTTGTGAGCGCAAAGTTAAATTGGTTCATGAACGCAACGCTTTTGTAATAACTAACTAGCTACGCTTGGCGCAGCTTCAGCCCGGAAAACGATACTTTTCGATATAAATTGTACCATCGCCGTTTTTCTGTGCATAATAAGCCTCATACACCAGCGCGCGCCCTTCGGCGTGAATCTGCTCGTTATACGGATCGCGAAACCAAACTTTTTTACGTTTTTGCAACAGCTGCTCCGCAATACCTCTAATGTCACGATCAGTCATAGCGTCTCCTAACCTAAAGTGCTTGTCTGCACCGATTCAATCAGTGCGCCATTCATCGGTATCTCTACCTAATTTATATATATCACATATTGTACAATAACGCGAATGCTCTACGCTAAAGCTACAATCAGATAGTCCCGCTTACCCTTAGGTGTATCAATTGAAACCGTTTCGCCAATGTGCTTGCCCATCAGCGCTGCACCTAATGGCGATTCATTGCTAATCTTATTGCTCATTGGATCAGCCTCGATCGCGCCAACTAATTGGTAGTTCATCCGTGCGCCGCCGCACTCAACCGTAACCGTATCGCCCATACTAACTGTACCGTCGCCATCCGACTCAATGATCTCGACATTCTTGAGAATTTCTTCGATATCGGCAATACGACCCTCTACCCTAGTCTGGTGCTCACGCGCCGAAGTGTACTCAGCATTTTCGGATAAATCGCCCTGAGCGCGCGCCGTAGCAATCTCGTCTGCAATGGCCGGACGCTGCGCAATTAGATCTTTGAGCTCCTGCTCTAAATCACGCTTACCTTCAGCTGTAACATGAAAAACTTTACGCTTCATAACCATTCTCCTTATCTATTTACTAATCAACTTAGCAGTTAGCTCGTTCAAAGTCAAAGCCTCAGTGGCATCAGAGGTACGCGACTTGTATTCAAGTCTGCCAGCCGTTATTGTTTTACCACTTACGACTACACGATGCGGCAATCCCATCAGATCGCCATCGGCAAACTTTTCACCTGGACGCGCTGCCCGATCATCCCATAAAACGCTGATACCCTGCTGGCTTAAGTGATTATATACCTTTTTAGCTTCTTCCGCTACTGCTTTATCGTCACCAATCTGCACAAGATATACTCGATACGGCGCAATGTTATCTGGCCAGACTAGTCCTTTGTCATCAGCCAATAACTCAGCTATCACCCCCATCACCCGAGTCACGCCGATACCGTATGACCCATACCAAAACGGCTGCGGTTGGTTATTAGCGTCCATATAAGTGATGCCCATTTGCTCGGCCTTGCTTGTACCAAAATTAAAGATATTACCAACTTCAGCGCTACGAACACGTTCCAGATTATTGCGATCAATCCCTAATTCGTTCGCTGCGTCGTCCAAAACTTCTTCATTAACAGCAATATTGCGTTCACGATCAACGTAAAGCCAATCCTCGCCGGCTTCACAAATTGTTTGAAATTCATGGCTGAACTTAGTAAAGGCACCACCAGAAGCAAATGTCACATAAGTTTTACTACCAATCCCCAAACGATCGTAGATGCGCATGTAGGCATCCTTGACCTCGTCATAAAAACGATCAAGATCTTCCTTGCTGGCGTGCGCGCTGTACATATCGCTCATCAAAAATTCACGCCCACGCATAATGCCAGCCTTGGCGCGCAATTCATTGCGCAACTTAGTCTGAAACTGATGTACCGCTACCGGCAAATCTTTATAGCTATGGGCATAGTCACGTAGCATGTTCATAATTGGCTCTTCGTGCGACCAAGCAAGGCCAATATCCTCACCGCTCTGTAGCTTCGTTTTGAACCAAATGTCAACCATGTCGTCACTCCAACGATTGGTAGTTTCCCAAAGAGCCCGCGGTTGCAAGTGAGTCATCAAAATCTCTTGCGCTCCAATCTTTGATAGTTCATCGCGAATAATAGCTTTAATATTCTCAAGAGTCTTAAGACCTAACGGCAAATAGGCGTACACGCCTGCCATCTCTTTATGGATAAAGCCGGCGCGAATCAAGAGCTGTGCGTTGCGCGACGTCTCATCAGCCGGCGCAGTTTTGCTCGTCTTTGTGTATAATTCTGTGCGCTTCATAGTCTCCATTCTAGCACACTGACTAGTATCTGACTATAGTTTAATCTACCTATAGTGTAGTAATTATGCTTACATACCTTATATATAGCAAATACTAGAATAATTTAGCGATATCTGCAATTGTTACTAATATCATTATGGCGAACAAAGTCATCATGCCATAACCTACGATTTTAGTTTCTTTTTCCTTTGTTAATGGCTTACCCAATGCATGATACAGCCAAGTAAGGTAGCAGCGACCGCCGTCCAGTCCTGGGATCGGCAATAGGTTCATCACGGCCAACGACAATGCGATGATTCCCGAGATATATAACAAAGTTAGCCCACCGCCAGCCAATGCTTCAGGGAAAATGACACCCAAAATACCAATTGGACCAGCAACGTTTTCCGTAACAGCAGCAACAGCTGGGCTAGCCTTGCGTCCCGCCAACAAATTGAATAACGCCATGCATAACTGCCCCAACATGCCAATAATACCCATCAAAGTCTGCCACATTAGCTGCAAGGTATCGATAAGCGCTACAAGCGGTGCGCTCCATGTCGCCTTAATCTCCGCTGCCTTAGCGTTCTTGGTAGAAATACCTAACATTTCTCCACGGGCAGCAAACTGCGCCTGAATTAACTGCTCGCGCCCATCACGCCGCACTATCAGATCAAGCTTCTTGTCGTGATCGCGCACTAGCTTAGGTACTTCACTTGACGCTTCAATCCTAGTCTGGCCAATCCGCACGATAGTGTCGCCAGCCCGAAAGCCGCTATGCTCCGCCACCGAATTTGGCATGACTTTAACAATCTGTACCACACCGTTACTACCGTGGTTGTCCTCGCGCACATAAAACTGATCTGGCAAAAGTTTAGGCATTCCGAACCAAATCAAAATAGTAAAAATAACCACCGCAGTCCAGAAATTCAGCCACACGCCAGCCAACAAAATCTTCGTTTTAGCCCATAGACTTGCCGCACCGTAGCTACCTTTGTCGGTAGCGTCATCACTTTCGCCCTTCATCTTACAAAAGCCACCTAAAGGAAGCCAATTCAATGTCACTTTCGTACCTTTGTAGGTACCAAGTAAAATAGCCCGCGGCGGAAAACCAATACCGAACTCTTCAACCTCGACACCATTACGCCGAGCTGTAATTGCGTGACCAAGCTCATGTATTACAACAATAACAGTGAGGATGATTAGACCAACCACTGCGCCAACTGCTATCTGCCACCAAGCTAAATTCATTTCCCTCCTAATTAATTAGATTCTATTATAACACAAGCAAATTGCTATTTACCAAATCGGCGTTGGCGGTTGGCGTACTCGGCAAGACAGTCGTCAAGCATAGCTGGAGTCATATCCGGCCAATTAGATTTAATAAATAAAAATTCAGCATAGGCCAAACGCCACAGCATAAACCCACTGATACGCTCCTCACCGCTGGTGCGGACTACTAAGTCAAGCGGTGGGATTTCAGGGTGATAAAGTGCCTGCGCTACCGTCTGTGGCGTGATGGTTTGCGGGTCAAGCTTGCCCGCCTGCGCTGCAATGGCAAGCTGGCGCGCGGCGTCGGCAATTTCTCGCTGACCACCGTAGTTAAAGCACAAAGCTAGTGTCGTACCATTTGCATTAACCTTGCTGGCCGCTTCCGTGTCTTTAATAGCTTGCAAAATAGTTGGTGACACATGATCATCGCACCCTAAAAATACAATGCGGAAACCGTCGGCTATCATTTGACGCATATCACGCTTAAAAACCTGCAGGAAGAGACGCATCAGGTAGTCTACCTCTGCTTTACTCCTTCCCCAGTTCTCAGTAGAAAAAATGAAAGCACTCACATACGGGATCTTACGCTCCTGCGCCGCATAAGCCATCTGCTTTAATACAGCAAAACCCTGCTTATGCCCTTGCTCAGTCGTAAGCCCACGCGCTCTCGCCCAGCGGCGATTGCCATCAACAATAAATCCAATGTGACGCAACGTTGATTCTGCCATAGTCCTACCTAAACCGTCATAATCTCACGCTGCTTGGCAGTAGATAATTCAGTAATCTTAGCCGTTGCCTTTGATAAGCTATCATCAATCCCAGATTCTAGTCGCTTCTGATCGTCTTCGCTAATTTGCTTACCTTCTTTTGCTACCCGAATCGCTTTACGCGCATCATCACGTACACTACGCAAAGCTATCTTAGCTTCTTCAACCTTTCCGCTAAGCTGCTTGACAATCTCTTTGCGCCGCTCCTCGGTAAGCGGTGGGATAGGTACGCGTACGTTACGGCCATCATCGCTTGGATTGAAGCCTAATGTCTGGTCAGCGCTAATTGCATTCGCAATAGCATGTACATTAGCTACGTCAAACGGTGTAACTAAAATTTGCGTAGCCTCCTTTGCCGTGATGCTAGCGATCTGATTAAGCGGCATTTTAGTTCCATAAACCTCAACTCGCACGCCACTCAGCATGTCAGGATGAGCACGTCCAGTGCGCACCTTTTTTAAATTGTCCGCAAAACGATCAATTACCGCCGCAAATTTGTCCTCGTAAATACTAGTATCCATATACTATAAGTATATCACAATAAATTAGTATCATCTGGATCGTCATAGTTATCGTCATAGTTAT
>CAMYBM010000009.1 GCA_947253995.1 uncultured Candidatus Saccharibacteria bacterium
ACAATGCCGTGCACTATTTTGTATCTTATTTTGATTATTACCAACCGGAAGCATACATTGTCAGCTCAGATACTTATATTGAAAAGGATTCACGGATTAATGAAGAAATTGAGCGTTTGCGTCATGCAGCTACGGACGCTATCCTAACTCGGCGTGATGTTATTATTGTTGCTTCGGTAAGTTGTATTTATGGTATTGGCTCGCCAGAAGACTACATGTCGATGTCGATTAATTTAGAGACGGGAAATAGTTACGGTCGTGATTGGTTGTTGCGGCGACTTAATAGTATGCAATACCGCCGCAATGATATTGATTTTACGCGAGGTAATTTTCGTGTGCGTGGTGATACGATCGATATTTGCCCTTCAGCTTTAGAGACGGCTTATCGACTAGAGTTTTTTGGCGATGAGCTAGAGCGTATCTTAGAGGTTGATCCGTTGACTGGTGAAATACTACAGAAGCTCTCGGTCGTACGGATATTCCCCAATACGCATTATGCTACGCCAGAGGACAAACTCAAACAGGTTATTGCGGCTATTCGTCAAGAATATGATAGCAGGATGCAATACTTTCAGCAGCACAATAAGCTATTAGAGGCGCAACGATTATCGCAGCGGATTAAATACGATGTGGAAATGATGGAGCAAACGGGCTCTGTTAAAGGAATTGAGAATTACTCGCGTTATCTTTCAGGTAGACAAGCTGGCGAGCAGCCGATAACTCTTCTAGATTATATGCCCGATGACTATCTAATGATAATTGATGAATCACACATGACACTACCGCAGATTCGGGGAATGTACGCCGGTGATCGAGCGCGTAAAGAGACACTGGTAGAATATGGTTTTCGTTTACCAAGTGCATTAGATAACCGTCCTCTAACATTCAATGAGTTTGAGCAGCATATCAATCAGGTCATTTGTGTTAGCGCAACACCGGGAGAATACGAGTTGTCTCGGACAAGCCGTCCAGTTGAGCAGGTAATTCGCCCTACAGGCTTACTTGATCCTAGTATCGAAGTGCGCCCGAGCGATCATCAAGTTGATGACATTGTTAATGAGATTCGGCAGCGGATTGAGCGTAATCAACGCGTACTGATTACTACTCTGACGAAGCGGATGGCGGAAGATTTGAGTGAATATTTGATTGAGCTTGGAATTAAGACAGCTTATATTCATAGTGATGTTACCACTCTAGAACGCAGCGATATCATTAAGGACCTTAGATTAGGAAAATATGATGTATTGGTTGGAATTAACTTGTTGCGCGAGGGGCTTGATTTACCGGAAGTATCATTGGTTTGTATTGTTGACGCAGACAAAGAAGGCTTCTTGCGATCAGTACCGGCATTAATTCAGACAATTGGCCGCGCCGCTCGTCACGTCGAAGGTAAAGTAATTATGTATGGCGACAACATGACCGATTCCATGCGTCAGGCAATCGATGAGACTAATCGTCGTCGTACAATTCAGCGAGAGTACAATACTAAGCACCATGTTACGCCGCATTCTGTCGCAAAGAAAATTGATGCTGGACTACGTTCTGTCATCCCCGTCGATAAAGCACCTGAGAAGACGCTTGATTTGAAGAAAATACCACGCGAAGAGTACGCTGCTATCATCAAAGACTTAACCCAGAGAATGAATGAAGCGGCTGAAAAGCTAGAATTTGAGCAGGCTGCTGAATTGCGTGATACTATTGCGCGAATTCGGCAAAAATTGTAAGATATAAGCATAACTTACTAAAAGGGGGAATATGAAAGATGAACTGAATATCAGCAAGAAGATGTCGGTGCGTGCTATCTATCTTGCTATGACGATCGCGATCTTATTAGGCATGGTATCTGGTGCTATGGCTTTAGTGGGAGCGATTGTATATATGTGTGACATTTCATATGGCACTGATGGAATTTTGACGTTGATTGCGCCAACTCTTAGCTATGCTGGAGTTATGGCAGCTGCTTGTGCCGGTACGGCAATGTTCTGCAAGAACTTATTGACTAAGCAAAAGAAAGTTGATGATGCAATTGGGCAAGAGTTTAAGACTGGCGCTTGCGAGTCAGTCTGTGCTGCAGCGTGGATTTTAGTTGTAATTAGTGCGGTTACGGCTGTTGCTGGCATGTTACAGCTTTTACTGTCAGCTAATGGCTATGAGCAATCGTGGAAGGCCTTAATGTTTGGCAATGTCTTTCCAGCGTTGGCTGGTGCTGCTGGTGCCATCGGCGCAAGTGTGATGTTGAACAAAATGAAGAAGGGTAAAATTACTGACGCTAATGCTACTATGATCTTAATGGTAGCAGCTTGCATTGCTTTGCTAATGGTGATTGTTGCTATGGTAGTAAAGACGCGTGAGTCTGATAGTGTGTCAAATGATTATACTAAGTACGTCAACAAACAGCTGGATAGTGTATACAACGCAACCAAGAATTACAGAAAGTTGCTAGAGCGTTAAAAGTATATGGTCAAAATCACCCCGCGGCGGGTGATTTTTGCTATAATAGTAATAATGAGTGTAAGTAAAGATGACGTGCGCCATTTAGCGACTTTAAGTCAGATTAAAATATCGGACGATCAGGCGACAGCATTATGTGCTCAGCTTGATAAAATTGTGCAATATATAAACATGTTAGATGAGCTTGATACTAGCAGCGTAGAGCCAACTTTTCAGGTTACAGGTCTACAGAATGTTATGCGTGACGATGTAATTGAACCGCAGCTCCCGCGTGAATCATTATTAGCGCTAGCTCCGGATCAGCTAGATGGGCAAATTAAAGTACCGAAGGTATTGTGATGGATAGTAAGATAGAAACAATTGTCAATCGAATTAAATCGGGCAAAAGTACTGCGCGTGCCGAAGTTGAGCATGCACTGGCCCTAGCCAAAGAACACGCTGAGCTACACGCCATGCTAGAATTGTTTGAAGATGAAGCATTGGCGCGCGCCGACTTAATTGATCGAAAGATTAAGGCGGGTGAGGATGTTGGCGTGTTGGCAGGTGTACCTTATGCGGCCAAGGACAATTTTTTGACCAAAGTTGGTCATACTACTGCCGCTGCTAAAATACTGGAGAATTTTAAGTCACCAATTGATGCTACAGCTATTAGTCGTCTTGATCAAGCTGGCGCTATTCTGATCGGTAAAACTAATCTTGACGCCTTTGCTCACGGCGGATCAACCGAAAACAGTTATTTTGGCGCTACGCATAACGCCGTTAACCCAGCATATGTACCTGGTGGGTCTTCGGGCGGCTCAGCGGCGATTGTAGCGGCTGGAGTTGTGCCGTTCGCGCTTGGCACGGACACTGGCGGATCAATTCGTCAGCCAGCTAGCTTCAATGGGGCTGTTGGATTCAAGCCGTCATATGGCATGATTAGTCGTTATGGTGTTGTTGCGATGGCTAGCTCAACTGACGTTGTTGGTCCGTTGACTATGACAGTGCGGGATGCTGAAATTGTATCAGGCGTATTGGCCGGGCAAGATCAGAAAGATGCTAACGTTCACCCTGATTACTTTAAGCTAAATCAGTCAATGCCAGATCAGCCTAAGATTGGCGTAATCAAAGACTTTATGACAGATGCGGTTGATCATGATGTGTTAGCAAATACAAAGCAGGCAATTGCTAAGTTAAAGGCCAATGGCATACAAGTTGACGAGATTGAATTACCGATAGCTCGTTATGCTTTAGCAATGTATTACATTGTAGTACCGGCCGAGGTTACGTCTAACTTGGGTCGTTACGATGGCGTGCGTTATGGCTATCGTTCGGCGGCGGCAAAAACCTTGAATGATCTTTACGGCATGAGCCGCGACGATGGATTTATGGACGAGAATAAGCGGCGCATTTTAATCGGTTCGTATGTACTGAGTAGCGGCTATTTTGACGCCTATTATCTTAAAGCTCAAAAGGCGCGGACTATTTTAATTAATGAGTTTAATAAACTATTTGAGCGGTATGATTATTTGGTGTGCCCGGTTTCGCCAACGCCGGCGTTTAAATTAGGTGAGAATGTTACTGACCCGTTAAAGATGTACTTGGCCGACGCAATGACTGTGCCGGCCAGCATGGCTGGACTACCGGCAATTGCGCTACGCAATGGTCAATCTAAGCGGGGCTTACCGATCGGCATTCAATTAATTGGGAAGATGAAGCAAGATGCTAGCTTGATGGCGTTTGCAAAACTAGTGGAGGCGACAATTTAAATGCGCGAAACTCCGTTGCCAATTATTGCTTTGCTGGTAATTATTATCCTAAGCGGAATTACGCTACTTCTAATTATTGCCTTAACACGAGGCAAAGCAAAGCGTCTTGATCGTGTTAAGTACCGAGCTGATTGGCTAGCTATTGAAAATGATTTGGACAACCACAATATGGCAACGTATCAGTTTGCAATTTTGTCGGCAGATAAGCTGTTTGATCGAGCGTTGCAAGAATCTGGTTATGATGGCACGACGACGGCTGAGAGAATTAAATCGGCCGAACGTGATTTGCGTAATAGTAAGGCAGTGTGGGCAGCACACAAACTTCGTAATAGAATAGCGCATGAGGTTGATACTAAGATCAACTTGAAGGTGCTAAAGCAGATGTTGAATGTTTACAAAAATGCCCTAAAATCAATTGGAGCAATTTAAGGAGGAGAAATGAGTGATTTAGGAAACGCCGGTGAGCATGGTACGGTAATTGACGGTGACGTTAAACAGTATCTAGTAAGAGGGTATTTGCCGACTATTGGTATTGAGTGCCACGTTCAGCTAAATAGCAAGACTAAATTATTTAGCGCAACGGATAACGATGCGCGCGATGCTGAACCAAATACAAAGGTTAGCGTGATCGATTATGCATTGCCCGGTATGTTACCAGTGCTAAATCGAGGCGCGATCCGGTTGGCCGTTCGGGCGGGTTATGCTTTGAATAGCAAAATTGCCAACGTTAGTCGGTTCGACCGTAAGCATTACTTTTACCCAGATTTGCCGAAGGGGTATCAGATATCACAAATGTATCACCCGCTAATTTTAGGCGGCCATGTTAACTTACCATCAGGCGCAAGTGTGCGAGTGCATCATGCCCATGTTGAAGAGGACGCGGGCAAGTTGACGCACTTGGCGGATTGTTCGCTGGTAGATTTAAATCGCGCCGGTACACCGCTAGTTGAAATTGTATCGGAGCCAGACATGCACTCAGCCGCAATGGCGCGCGAATACGCGGAGGAACTGCATTTGTTGATGACGTTCGCCAAGGTAACTTTAGGTGACTTATACCATGGCAACATGCGTTTTGATGTCAATATATCGGTTGCTAAGCCGGATGGTCCACTTGGCACAAGAACAGAATTAAAAAATCTTAATTCGTTTCGTGCAGTTGAGCGTGCTACTGAGTATGAGATTAATCGTCAAATTGATTTGCTGGAGCAGGGCGATGCGGTCGAACAGCAAACGCGTGGCTGGTCAGAAGATCAGCACAAAACCTTTAAACAACGCGGCAAGGAAGATGCGCAAGATTATCGTTACATGCCAGATGCTGATATTCCACCGGTTGTGCTGTCAGACGCCGATATCGCTAAGATGCAGGCTGATATGCCGATGATGCCGGATGAATATCGGGCAAAGTTTGCTACGATGCAAGTTGATAATTCTGTTGTACGCGTACTACTAAATAATGAGCCGATTGCTGAGTTGATCAATGCTCTGATCGATCAGGCTGGTGCTAAAGTTGCCAAACGGGTAGCTAATCTATTTGCTTCGGCGTTGCCGCAGGAGGAAGCCGAAGGTGGTTCTGCGGTGGAGCTAACTTTGCCAACTGTAGAGCATTTGGTGAAGTTGGCCAAGATGCTTGACGATGGCTCGGTGTCGTCGACCGCGGGCAAGGAGATATTTGCTAAGATGATAGATGAAGGCGGTGATCCGATTGAGATTGCAAAGGCAGGAAACCTGCTTCAGGTCAGCGACACGGCTGCGCTGGAGGAGGTCGTCAACCAAGTTATCAATGATGCAGCGAGCGCTAAAGCAGTAGCTGATTTTAGAGCTGGCAATGATCGAGTCATTGGCTTTTTGGTTGGCCAGGTGATGAAAGCGTCAAAGGGTACGGCTAACCCAAGTATGGTTCAACAAATTTTGCGGCGTAAATTGCAGTAAATAGCAAAGTGCGTCGACCGGGGCTTTGAGGGGTTGATCAATCGCCTAATATATGGCATAATAACGAATGGGTACTGTGTATCTACGATAGTACTTTAAAAAACATATCAATAAAGGAGCTGTATTTTTATGAGATACAAAATTCCAACTAAGGCAATTATTACTGATGCAGGTTATGCTAGTAGATTTTTGCCAATCACCAAGACCGTCCCTAAAGGGATGCTGCCAATTTGGAATTCGCCAGTGCTTCAACTAGCTGTTGAAGAGTGCGTGCAGGCTGGTATTGATGATATCATCATTGTTACTACGCCAGAAGGTAAGCCGATCTATGAGGACTATTTTATCAATGGGGCAACGCGTATCCGCAAGCAATTGCGTAACCAAGGCAAATTGAACCGCTTTGATAAAGTAGCGCAGGTGCTAAATTTCCCAACAATTCGGGTTATTGAGCAGGACCAAGCTTTGCCGTATGGTAACGGCGCGCCACTGGTTACCGCATATGAGCACAATTTCATCTTTCCAGATGAAGCCTTTATTGCTATTTATAGCGATGACGTGGTATTTGGTTCGTCTGATGTGGGTACTCTACTGCAGGCTTATTCAGATCATCCAGACGCTGGTGGCATTATTATGGCACAGCAGATTGATCGTTCTGAGGTAGAGAAGTACGGTATCGTTCAGTTGAAGGGGAGTAACACTCTGGATAATATTGTTGAAAAACCAGCCGTACACGAGGCACCTTCAACTCTAGCATCATATGGACGCTACCTCTTGACACCGGAGATCTTTGATTACCTTAAACCTAGCGCTTTGGGGAAAGACAATGAATTGTGGACGGTTGATGCCATTACTAAGTTGGCGGAGACTAAGCCCGTTTACGTCGAACAGACAAAGGGCAGGTGGATGACAACAGGTGATCCGGAGAACTACTACCTAGCATGCTATGAGTATATCAAGGAGAACCATCCAGATTGCGCCAATCGTTTGCGTAGCAAGATAACACAGTAGTACTTTTATGTGTTTGCCCGGCATATGCCGGGCTTTTATTGCATTTTGCTTAAGTTTATGGTATAATGCGGATATGGACGCCTTTCAGATACTAGTAATTATCTTGGCAATTTTTTTAGCGTTATTCCTAGCTTTAGGTATTGCGCTAGCTGTTGTTTTGATTCGCACGATGGGAAAAGTGAGGCGTACTGTTGATAATATCGAACAGGCTAGTGCTGATCTACGCGATGGCGTACACAGCATTAAAGGTACATTGGCGTCGGTCAACCAGCTCGTTGCACCGGCCGTAATTGCTCGAGTTATCGTGAAATGTTTAAGGTATTATTTAATAAAGAGAGGTAAATAGATGACACGAAAATCATCCGGTTTTAATAAGTTTGCGCTCGGTGCATTGCTTGGTGCCGCTGCCGGTGCTATTGTTGGTTTGCTTACGGCGCCAAAATCGGGCAAAGAGACGCGCGCTGAGTTAGCTGGCAAAGCGGAAGATTTGAAAGCTAAAGCCAGCGATAACATTAGCCATATTAGTAAGGCTGTGCAAGACAGTGCAAAGGAAGCTGGCGATATTGCTAACAAGCATGCTACGGCAATCTCTGATTTTGCGAAGTCAGAGGCAACTGATCTCAAGGCCGATATAGCTGATTTACACAAGCAAGCTAAATAAGTACGTTCATTAGACGCGCGGGCGGCGGTGCCACAATGGGGCCGCCGTTTATGGTATAATTGATTTAATTATGGGTGATACTAAATACGACTTTAAGCCGAGCGATTTTGTGCATTTGCACAATCATACAACTTACAGTGTATTGGACGGTATGACTCAGCTGGATGATTTGATCAATAAATGCAAAGAATTTGGCATGAATGCCGCGGCAATTACTGATCATGGTACGTTGTCCGGCGTGCTGACTTACTATAAGAAAGCAACTGCAGCTGGCATCAAGCCGATTCTAGGAATAGAGACGTATGTTGCTGCTCGTAGAATGCAAGATCATGACCCTACAAAAGATAAACAGCGATTCCACTTGACTGTTTTAGCTATGAACAATGTCGGTTTCAAAAATTTGATGCGTTTATCAACCCGGGCCAACCTTGAAGGTATGTACTACAAGCCGCGAGTTGATCATGAGTTAATCGAGCAGCTTAACGAAGGATTGATTGTCTTATCGGGTTGCGCTTCTGGTGAGATTGGCGTTGCGCTTAAGACCGGTAACTACGAGAAGGCTGTTGAGATAGCTAAATGGTACAAGGGTGTTTTTGGCGATCGTTACTATTTAGAGCTGCAGGACCATGGGCATCCAAAGAGCAAGACACACTGGGGCGTGCAAGAGTGTATTAATAATGGTCTTATGAAGATGTCAAAGGAGCTAGACATTCCGTTAGTCGTAACTTGCGATGGGCACTATTTGGATCACGCTCACCAGAAGGCGCATGAAATCCTCTTGTGCGTTGGCACGGGATCATTCCTAAGCGATAAGAACCGTATGTCGCTAGCAGATTTTGAGTTGCACCTTGCCGATCCGCGAGACATTATTGATCATTGGGGTAAAGATTGTCCGGAGGCTATTCTTAATACTAGACGGATTGCGGATCGCTGCAATGTAGAAATTGAGTTAGGGCGGATTTTAATCCCAAAGTTTCCATCGTTGCCAGCGGGTGAGACTGAACACTCGTATTTTCACAAATTAGTTTACCGTGGTCTGCTGGTAAGATATAACGGCATGACGAAGGAAGAAGCTGACAAGTATGATATTGACGAGATCAAACCACTCTTGTCCGATAAAGTCCGCGAGCGCGCCGAAATGGAGCTTGGCGTAATTGGTTCGATGGGCTATGAGGGCTATTTCTTGATTGTGCAAGACTTTATTAACTGGGGGAAGGGCCAGGGCTATGTGTTTGGCCCCGGGCGTGGCTCAGCTGCTGGATCAATCGTATCCTATGCTATCAACATTACTGATCTTGATCCGCTAAAGTATGACTTGCTGTTTGAGCGTTTTTTGAACCCAGATCGTATATCTATGCCGGATATCGATGTTGATATGCAAGATACTTGTCGTGACGACGTGATCAAGTATTGCGCCGATAAGTACGGACATGATCATGTTTGCAATATTGTTACATTTGGTACGATGGCTTCGCGCTCAGTAGTGCGTGACGTCGCCAGAGTGTTGGAGGTTCCATATGCCGAGTCGGATCGTTTGTCAAAGTTGGTGCCGACCGGTCCGCAATCGGCTAGCTTAGGCAAGTTAAAAGATCTATTGAAGTCTGATGCTGATTTGCGTAATGAGTACGAAACTAATCCTAAGGCAAAAGAAGTTTATGATTATGCTACGCAATTGGAAGGCACGATTCGTAGTCATGGCGTACATGCTTGTGGTACAGTGATAGCCCCGGAGCCGTTGATTAACATTATACCGTTGGAAGTGGCACAGAAAGGCGTTGTGACAACTCAATTCCCTGCGCCAGAGGTGGAAGAGATGGGCCTGTTGAAGATGGACTTTTTGGGGTTGTCAAACTTGACCATCATCGACAATTGTCGTCGGATTATCCGCAAAGTATATGGCGAAGAGGTAGATTTAGTGCATCTATCGCTGGATGATGCGGAGGCTTATGCTTTGCTGCAGCGCGGTGATACTACAGGTGTATTTCAGCTTGAGTCTGATGGAATGAAGCGCTACTTAAAGGAGCTGAAGCCGACTCATTTTGAGGATATTATTGCAATGGTAGCATTGTATCGGCCCGGTCCAATGCAGTTTATCGATTCGTTTATCAAACGTAAACACGGCGAGGAGAAAATTACTTACCCGCATCCATCGATGGAGTCGCAGCTAAAGGAAACCTACGGCGTATTGGTTTATCAGGAGCAGTTCATGCTTATTTCGAAGGAATGTTGTGGGTTTACTGGCGGGCAGGCCGATACGTTACGTAAGGCTGTTGCTAAAAAGAAAATTAAATTACTTGAGAAGATGAAGCCGGCTTTTATTGAAGGCGCAATTGAACACGTTGGAGCTAAACGCGAGGTAATGGAGAAGTTTTGGTCGCAGCTCGAGGACTTTGCGTCGTATTGTTTTAACAAGTCACATGCTGCTTGCTACGCTCTCATCGCCTATTGGACAGCTTATTTAAAGGCACACTATCCGGCTGCTTTTATGGCTGCATTGATGACTAGTGATTCGGGTGACACTGATCGGTTGACAATTGAAATTACTGAATGCAAGAAGCTTAAATTAAAGGTAGTTTGTCCCGATATTAACGAGTCGTTTAACGAGTTCGCTATAGTGCCGAAAACAAACAAAATTCGTTTTGGTTTGGCTGCAATTAAAGGTGTTGGCGGTACGGCAATTGAGGATATTCTAAAGCAACGTAAGGCTGGCAAGTTCACTTCGATTGAAGATTTTGCTAAGCGTGTGAATAGTCGGACATGCAATCGCAAAGTTTACGAGTCTCTGATAAAATCTGGCGCATTTGATTGTTTTATTTCTGCGCCTAACAAAAAAGGCTATACCGGAAGTCGTGCGGATCTACTGTATAATCTAGACAATATCATTAGCTTTGCCCAAAAGTATCAGCGCGATATGGCGTCTGGTCAGATGAATTTGTTTGATGCTATGGGGGCTGAGCAGATAGAGTCGCATTTAGATTTAGTGCAGGCTCCAAATGCAGTGTCAGATAGGGATAAGCTGGGTTGGGAGCGTGATCTGCTAGGCCTATATTTGTCATCACATCCGTTGGATGATTATGACACTTTTTTTGAGGAACAGATGAATCCAATAGCTAGCATTACTTCGGATCAAGACGGGGCATTAGTCACTATTGGTGGATTAATTACACGAAGCCGCGTAATTACAACGAAAAAGGGTCAAAAGATGGCATTTATCGGCGTGGAGGATAAGAGTAAGGATATTGAAGTAGTACTGTTTTCGAGCGTATATGCGTCCCTGCCGAAAGACTTAAGTTCTACGGCTGTCGTTAAAGTGGTTGGACGCGTTGCTGGCAAAGATAGAGACGGCAATCGACAGGCTGATCCATCGGTCATTGCTGACCGAATTGAAATAGTGGACGACGCGGTGCTAACAAGTTACGTTCCAACAGGTACGAAGAAACCACCGATTGATATGAGTACGGTAGCGAGCGGGCAACAGCGCTATCGTCGCCGTAGCACGGGCGGATATGGCGAAAACAGGCAGGTTGCAGCCAGCGTAGCGCGGTCGAACGCAAGCGCCACCATATCAGATTATAGAATTGTCGACACCGATACGAGGCATAAGTTTTATGTAATGATCAAAGATCCTGAGGATAATTCGGCGTTGCAGGCTTTGCGCAAAATTATAGCAAACTATCAAGGGAACGATCAGGTTATTGTTGTGCTTGGCCAAGACAAAAAAGCGGCGATCAAACTTTCTTCGGGGGTAAAAATTTGCGACGAGTTAACTGATCAGGCTAAACAGCTATTAGGTGATGAATGCGTCGCTATACGTTAGTCGTGCATAATTAAGCTGTATAGCGCGATGCCGGTGGCTACGCTGACGTTGTAGCTTTCTTTTTGGCCGAACATCGGTATTTCTAGACTGACTTGACAGCGTTTTAGTAGATCGGGCGAGATGCCGTGCACCTCTTCACCCAGTAATAAAGCGGTCTTTTGCGGCGGCAAATAGTTTGGTAGGGCAATAGCAGTGTCAGTTTGTTCTAGTGCGGTTATGGTGTAATGTTGATTCTTAAGAGTATCTAAGAGGGTATAGACGTTGGGTTCGGCACGAAAATCTACCAGTTGTTCGGCTCCTAGGGCGGCGCGATGTAGTTCTTGCTGCAGTTTTAGCTTAACGTGAGGTAGCAGAGGGCAGCATGTGCCGTCGGTCCTTAAGTCTAGGTTTGGAGTGTAGCCGGTGGCATAAACAGTAGCTACACCAAGGCATTCGGCCGTACGAAGGATGGCGCCAACATTATAAATTGATCGGATGTTGTGCATTATTATTACAATATCGCGTGCTGGTCGCTTAAATTCTCGTGTCCGCATAGTCTTATTATAGCAAGGTCGCATATTTAATCATGCTTGTGTTAAAATAAAAGTATGTTTAACGATAGCATATCGGACAAGATGCAGGCTGATCGTTTTCGTGCTGCAGATGAAGCCAACACAAGACGCCGAGCGAAGATATTGGGAGTGACTTATGTTGATATGCGCAATACTGAGAACACCATTGAATTAGTTCGCGACGTAATGTCAATTGCCGACATGCGACGCTATCGTGTGATTCCGCTGCGCAAAGGCGACTACGTTAACTCTTGGATTTACGCAATCACTTTGGCTACGCCAGAATCTTATTTGCGTAAGTTGAACGAGGGTGCAAAGAAACGGTCGGAAGGTCTAGAATACCGGATGATATCTGCATCGGCGTTTGATAATATTATGCTGCGTTATGATCCACCGCGGCAGGTTTCTTACAATAATGTAGAAATATCGTCTGAAGGCGATAGCGATACTTTGCAAAAGGTTAGTGATCAGCTCAACAGTGTTCGGCCAGACGATATATTAGATTATTTGATTTTGCAAGCTGATATGCTCGGGGCGTCAGATATCCATATTGAGAACGAACGAACAGGTGTCCGTGTTCGCTTTCGTATCGACGGCGCGTTGCACCCCATAGCTTGGTTAACACACGATAAATACCGTGTTCTATTTGCTTCGATTGCTTCAGCGGCTAATATATCGCGGGCGGCAATTACGGCTCAGTCTGGGCATATTGTGCGTGAGATTGGCGAGCTGCGGAAGAATTTTGATCTAGTTGGCGGAACCGGTAGCATAGCATCAACGCATGCTAAAGATGGTGGCAACCATACATTAAATATGCGTATTGAAACTGTGCCAACTAGCTACGGTCAGGATGCGGTAATTCGCTTGTTTAATTTCCAAGCTGATATGTTGAATATGGATGTGCTTGGACTAAGCGAAGACGAAATGACAGAACTGAAGGAAATCATATCACACCCGCATGGTATGGTAATGGTAGTTGGTCCTACTGGTTCCGGTAAGTCTACTACGCTGTACAGTATTCTGAATGCTTTGAATCAACCATCACGCAAGCTACTGACGTTGGAAGACCCGGTTGAGTTCGATATTCCAGGTGTAACACAGGTGCCGGTAGACACCACTAATGGCCATACTTTTGTTGATAACGTCCGCACGGTGCTTCGTCTTGACCCTGATGTAGTTATGGTAGGAGAGATTCGCGATGTTGATACAGCGCGCACTGCAATTCAGGCAGCAATTACGGGTCACTTGTTGTTGGCGACATTTCACGCTCAAGATGCCGCTGCAGCCTTTGCTCGTATTATTGATATGATTGGTACTAACCCAGTATTTACTACGTCTATTCGGTTAGTAATTGGCCAGCGTTTGGTGCGTAAGCTCGATCCGGATACGCGCATTGAGTATGATCCGGACGAGGCAACTAAGTCTTGGATTCGTCAGGAGCTAGCAAATCTACCAGAGTCGTTTACGCAGAAACCTGATCTGAACAATATTAAGCTTTGGAAGCCAGGAACTAGTAAAGAAAACCCATTCGGCTACAGAGGACGTACTGTCTTGATGGAGCAATTGGTAGTTACCGATGACATTATGAGTATTATAAGTCGAGACGCATCCAAGGTTAACGCTAACGATATTGCTAAATCAGCGCACAACTCGGGTATGGTTACAATGCTTCAAAAGGGATTATTAAAGGCGTTGCGTGGCGAGACTACAATCGAAGAAGTCAACCGTGTTCTCTAATGTTGCACTAAAGTAGGGTGTTATGGTAAAATGGCTAAGAGTTAAGACTAAGGTTTATTAGGAGTATTATGAATAATTTAGTTAAGGCAATAGCTGACTCGCAGAAAAAGAGTCAAGTTGTCGACGTTCGTAGCGGCGATACAGTTCGTGTATATCAAAAGATTAAGGAAGGGAACAAGACTCGTACACAGATGTTTGAGGGTGTAGTGATCCGCACCGACCGGAAGGGATCATTTACTAGTCGCATCACAGTACGCAAGATCGCCTCTGGCGTTGGTGTAGAGAAGTCATACCTTTTGCATTCACCATTAGTAGAAAAGGTTGAAGTAGTGAAGCGCGCCAAGGTTCGCCGTAAGTACCTAAGCTTCTTGCGTAGTCGTTTTGGTAAATCTGCTCGTTTGGTAAGCAAAAAATTTGACAAATCTATCAACAATGTTACCGACAGTGCAGTAGAAGCAAAAGACGCTCAAGAAGATACTGTTGAAAAGTAATATAGTTATCGGTATTGATGAAGTTGGTCGTGGGCCTATTTCTGGGCCAGTGACTGTAGCTGCAGTTGCTCTAGATAACAACATACATCATTCTGCCTTTAACGATTCAAAGAAATTAACCCCACTACGACGCGAACGGTTAGTTCCAGTTATTCAGCGTGAAGCAACCGATATTGGTATTGGTTGGGTAGCTGCTCCGATTATTGATCAAATTGGTATTGTTAGCGCCCTAAAGTTGGCGGCGCAAAAAGCATTCAGTCAGCTATCATCTAAAGTGACTGAGCAGGCTGATCGGATTATTATTGACGGTAATTTTCCAATGCTTAAAGATTCGCGAGTCACTTGTATGATTAAAGCGGATGCTAAAATAGCCGCAGTTGAGGCCGCTTCGATTATTGCTAAGCAAGCGCGTGATCATTATATGATCAATTTAGCAACAATTTATCCGGAGTATGGTTTTGATAGACACATGGGGTATGGCACAGCGGCACATTGGGATGCATTGGCGCATTATGGTGGAATTGAAGGCGTTCATCGCTTTAGTATTGATCGGGTAGCTAAGCTTAGTGGACACGAGCTAATGGATACTGTTGGTAAACATAAAAATAGAGTAGAGGATACCACCGGACGCGAGGCAGAGCAGGCTGCTGCGGATTACTTGGTTGATAATGGCTACAAAATTGTTGATCGTAACTGGAAGACACCGTCTTGTGAAGTTGATATTATCGCCCGTAAGAAAAACGTGTTATATTTCGTTGAGGTTAAATACCGTTTGAGTTATTCACACGGTAGCGGTCTTGACGCTATTACGCCGCAGAAGCTAAAGCAAATGAAATTAGGCTGCGAGTTGTATCAGGCTTACTATCCAGTAGCGCGCGGCTTAGACGTACGTTTGATGGTGATAACCCTGTCGGGTAAAGATATCAGAATAGACAAAGTAGTGCGGGATATTGATGCAATATAACAATTAAGCGAGCCCTAAAGTAGCTCGCTTAATTGTTTACGCGCACGTTCTTGCCAGCGGATGTTGTTGGCTATCTCTAGCTCACCCATACTAATAGCGCGGCTGAGAGCTGGATCGTTTTGAGACGCCGCGAAGAATTGTTTAAAGTCTATCAACTCTTCGTTGGTGTTAAGGCTGCGGCTGGCTACCTTAATGAAATCAGCTAGCATGATGTCACCTTTGAACAAATCGTTCAGCCATTGCCAGTTTTGCTTGATCCATTGCCAAGTAGCTTGTTTTTGATGGAGGTTGGCGCATAGCCCACTAACAAAGTATAGGATATCTTGTGCGCGGATAATGGATAAGTCAAGACAGGAGGCGCGCAGTATGTTGCCCTCTTCGGCGTCTTTTGTGCTGACCAAAGCTGCGGCCAAGTCGGGCTTGAGAGTGACATCGTTGGTTGTGCGGTAAGCTGACAGGAGTGCGTTAAAGGCACCATAGTTTTTTACTGCCCAAGCACAGATGCTAGCGCGGTAGTCGGTTGGCATGTTGGTTAGACTTTGCTTGACATAACAGTCTTTGGCGAAGCGGGCGGCATCGTCTAATTCGCTAGCTAAAGCTAATTGTAAGGCGACCAAATAAGATTTTTGCTGGTCAAGTTGTGGACTATTGGCACTGTTTTTTAGCTTATGCCAAATTGGTGCGGTAATTTTTTGGTAGTGTTTTAGCCACGCTGCACGTTCCGGTGTGTCGATTCCGAACACGCGCGTAATTGTAGTGCATACGGCGGCTAATTCACTTAGTACAAAATGGTCATAGCCATGATCATTGTTTTCAATTAAGCCTAATACTTTAGCAAAAGAATAATGATCAGATTTTGCTAGCATGATAGTTTCACGAAGGAGCTTAACTTTGCTTGTGTCGGTTAGATGTGCATAGTTCATCGTGACTTTAGTGAAGCTACGATCATCATATTTTGTAATAAAGTGCGCACTGTCTTGATGATTTAGCTCGATGACGCTATCTTGCGGTAGTTCAAGAGTTGCTTGTTCGTCCTTTAGTAGATCAATGGGCAAACGCGGTTGACTGAATAGTGGTATTGGCCAGATCGATCCATCGCCAGCCTCGCCACTGGCAAAGTAACGCTGCTGCGTTAAAATGATGTGATCATCTTTTTGGCGTAACTCCATTAAGGGGTAGCCGGGTTGGTTAAGCCAAGGGTTCATTAAGGCGGCTACGTCGATGTGCGCAGCTGCCGAAAGATACTGCCAAAGGTTTTCCGCAGTAGCATTTTTATACCTAAGTGCTTGAAAATATTGTTTTAGCCCAGAGCGAAAAGCCGATTCTCCGATATGATCAAAAAGCATTTTTAAGAGACGCTCTCCCTTGGCATAGACAATAGCAGAATCAAATAGGGTGTCAATTTCGTTAGGATCATTTACATCTTGGCGTACGGTTTGTACTCCGGCAATGGCATCGCGGTGCAAGGCGGCAGGTACAGTGGTTGATTCGAAGTCTTGCCAGATTTTGTATTGCGGGAATAGCTTGTCAACAGCTAGATGTTCCATGAATGAGGCAAAGCTCTCGTTGAGCCAAAGATCATTCCACCACTGCATAGTGACAAGGTTGCCGAACCACTGATGTGCTAGTTCGTGTGCCAAAACAATAGCCGTATATTCTTTGTCGTCCTGAGATGATTGATCATTACAAATTAGACCAGTTTCACGGTATGTGATCAGACCCCAGTTCTCCATTGCGCCAACCGCAAAATCAGG
>CAMYBM010000010.1 GCA_947253995.1 uncultured Candidatus Saccharibacteria bacterium
CCTAGCCCAAATACTTAGCTAAGTCAGCAAGTTTGACTCGCTCTTGCTTGGCTGTGTCGCGATCACGAACCGTTACGTCATTTTGTTCCAACGAGTCGAAGTCAACAACCACACAATGCGGCACGCCAATTTCATCAGCCTTGCGGTAACGTTTGCCAATATTGCCACTATCATCCCAGCTCACCTGACCCGGGAATTGCTGATTGAGTTGATCAAATACTTTACGCGCCTGCTCAACTAAAGCTGGCTTATTCTTTAGCAAAGGTGATACAAGCACACGAACCGGCGCCAACTGTTTTGGCAACCGCAAGACTTGCCGGGCGCTACCATCAATTTCATCACGATCATAAAACGCCGTCAGGATAGCCATAATTAAACGTTCTACACCGAATGATGGCTCAATCACATGCGGCACAAATGGAGTGCTGCCATCCTTTGGCCGATATTCCATCGACTTCTTAGCCGCGCGCTGAATATTCATCAAATCAAAGTCAGTCCGATATGCCAACCCCATAAGCTCTTCTTGGCCAATCGGATAATCGAACAATACATCAATTGTTCGTTTACTATAGTGCGCACGATCGGCTGGCGGCACCTCATATTGATGAATTTTCGTCGCCGGCAAACCAATCACATCAGTCAAAAATGCTAGCACCAATTCAAGCCATTGCTCAAACGCCTCCTGCCAATGATCCGGGTGAATAAAGTATTCAATCTCCATCTGCTCAAACTCGCGCGAGCGAAAGATAAAATCTCGTGGGCTGATCTCATTTCGGAACGCCTTTCCTTGCTGTGCCAAACCAAATGGGACGTCCGGATAAACAGTATCAACAATATTACGATAATTTGTAAAAATACCCTGTGCCGTCTCTGGCCGTAAATACGCCACCGCGTCAGCCGTATCGACTGCGCCAACTGTAGTTTTAAACATCATATTAAAACTGCGTACTTCTGATAGCGGGTTGCCATCCGGCGACTTGATCCCGTGTTCTTGAATTAGTTTGCTAATAGCGGCATTGTCCAAGCCTTCGGCATCAATTCCCTTGTCTTTAAGCAAGTGATCCGCACGATAACGCCGATGGTTAACGGTATCTTCAACCAGCGGGTCGGAAAACGTAGCAACATGCCCCGAGGCGCACCACACCATTGGATTCATGATGATGGCAGCATCAACGCCATACATATTGCGCCGATTATCAACAAAAAATTGCCACCATAGATCTTTTACTCTGCGTTTCAGCTCTACACCCAATGGTCCGTAATCCCAAGTCCCAGCCAAACCGCCGTAAACGTCTGAACCTTGAAAAATAAACCCTCGCCGCTTACATAGTGAAATAATATCTTCCATAAGAACTATTATACCCCATCAAAGACATCAGTGGCTACTGTTTTGCTGCTACGCGCGCAAGATAGCAAGCATTATTGAGCGTGGCGTTATCCAAATCAGCCAACCGCATTGCAATTGACGCGTTGTTGGCCCGCAACACGCGCAATAACTTAATGGTTTCAGTGTCAATCGTTCCTTGAGGATCAAAGTACATTACCTCCTCGTCAACATTGTAACTATACGTTGCGCCCTCCACTAGTTGCATGCCTGCTCGATCCGTCAACAGGTTAAGCTCATTGCCCGTAAAAGCGGCAAAGCGTAAATAGTACCATATCTCCACGATACGCAAGTCAACTGTTAGCTGATCAAGCAGCTTGAAAGTATCCCTTAAAGTATCATATAGATCGGTAGCTGTAACCTGGCTGGCTAGCTGCCCTACCTGTTTGATGACATTATAGCCAAACTGTAGCCGCTGATAATTCGTCATAATATTATCGTAGAAATGCAGCGTTCGTGCGCCTGTCAACGTCCACATGCCTGCTTGATTAAGTGAACTCCTAGCCAATGTGAGTTCGCACTCGCTAAACAACTCGATACCACCAGCCAGCCGTGACTTCGATCGCCGCACGCCGCGTGCAATTACGGCTAGCTGCCCAGCTTCTCGCGTCAAAACGCTGAGAATACGATCAGCTTCCTTGTAATTAGTGCGCCGCAATATAATGGCCGTCACCTTAAGATTTTCAGACATAGCTAGCCTCCAACAGCTGACGTAATTCTGTTGGCTGATACGTCGCTTTGTCTAATACGGCAACAACGCCGTAAGCCTTTAGATCTGACAGTTTAAGTCTCCGGCCGCTACTCGAAAGAACAATTTTCGGCAACCTCAAAGTATCATTGTAGCTTGCTAATTCATTCAATAAAGTCATTGCATTCACGTTACCGAGATGCCAGTCAAGTAACATAGCACCGGGGTGAAAAGTATCGATCATTGTGCAGGCAATCTGCGGGTCAGTCGCTGTAGCCGTAACGCACCCCCACGCCGTCAGCAAGCGCTGCATGCTATTCAGCAACACAGTATCATCATCTAAGATCAAGACTCGCAAGTTTCACTCCATAACGATAACTGATGACTCTCTGGCAAATGTGCTTCCATTGTCACGCCACCCGATCGACGCCGCCGCCAAGTAATTCGCCCCTGCATTGCCTGCGTCAAGCTCTCTGCAATTATGAGATTGAGCGTGCTAGCTAATGGGCGCGATAACCATGGGTTAAGCCGCCGCGTTAAATTAGCTTGATCCGGCAAGTCTGACGACCGGCTTTGATCACTAATAGCAAGTACTACCTCCCGCCGACGAGTCACGCGAGCGCTTAGCTTTACCGGCTTAGTGCTATACTTCAAAGCATCGATAGCAGAGCGCGTCAAAAATTGCACTAACGCTTGGTAATCACCTAACAGTACCGCACTGCGACGTGGACACTGACAAACAAATTTCCGCTGCATAGCATGAGCGACAGGCGCCACGCGTTGATTGATATCACCAAACAATTGATCAACCGCAATTGGCCGCAAAGACAGCTGATCCGGCGATAGCTGTGCTATTTGCAAAGCATCGACTATCCCCAAGGCTTCACCTAAGGTACCGATAGCCTGCTGCAAATTGGTATCCGACGCACCGCAGACAGACATCTCTAACAATAATTGGCGCAAGCGTACGAGCGGGGCGCGTAAATCACGCGTTGCCGCCTTCAACGGCATGTTACATTCTCCCCCCGCATGCTTCATGCCTTTAGTATAGCAAAAAGTAGCACTTAAATGCTACTTATGCTTAAATAACTAAGGCTGAAAACGCAGCGAGCGCAAAATCGTATTATTAAAGTCTTTCATGTATTCTTGGCTATCGACATAAAGACGCAAAGTTTTATCGCGCACCTTAAATACTACTACAGAGCCATTAATCGTTGGGGTAAGTTGCCCATCAAACCGCATACCTTGATAGCCGGCAAAACCTTCCTCGGCGCCAATAGTAATTGGCGCAGCCTTCACAATTCCCTTATCAACCAATGACCGATATTCCGAAAGTACCTCTGAATAATCGCGCGATATCACATTCACGCGCAAGGCGTATGGCGTAACATCAGGGTTTACCTTTGGCACAAGACTAGGTGCAAAATAAACCGAAAGAACTTGAGCTGTCGAATCGGCTAAATAAGCCGACCACGTCTTTGGATAAGAAAATCGCACCGAACCGGTGTCAGCTGAACCTTGATAAGTGCGGTTAGGTGTCTTTTCACGCTCCAAAAAAGCTACGTTATCTTGTTTGGTCTGCTCTTCTTTAGCCTTAGTGACGGCTAGATTAATCTTAGTTTGCCCATTCTTCTGCCAATCGGTCATTTGCGAATATGCCCAGATAAAAGCACCGCAAGCTGCCAACAAAAATACTCCCAAAACAATAGTTGAGACTAGCAAAGGGTTGACTACGCCCTGCTCGTCGTATCGTTCCACCGTGTGATGATTGTTCATAAATCTATTTTAGCATAAGTTAAATCGTACTACAAATTTACCTTAGGTGTAGCCCAAGTATCAGAATCTACTTTGCTGGAGCTAGCACCACGCGCAAGGCTCCATACTCATTGGCATTACCATTATAATCGCCCGAATAAAAGACGCCGAAATACGACCAATCTGCGTGACCACCACGCATAAACCACGGTGATACATAGCTAACGAAATCTGCCGACTGGTTGCCCCACTGGCTATTATAGTCGCCGCTCTTGCCATTATTAACTTCATATAAGGCTTGACCGCCGCAAGATTCATAGGTGCAGGCGTTAAAGCTATTCTTGTCTGTATTGTAGTAGAGATTGGCGTAAGGGCGACGCGGAGTATTAGTAAAGTAATCGGTAATTTGGCTGCTAGTGTTGTCGGCGGTGTAAGCGGCAGAAACATATTCCCAACCACCACCAACAAGATCGTATATACCGGTTGGGTTATTGGTCGTACTGGCGAGCATGCCAAGCTTGCCATTGTAAGACCGCTCTAAATTACTAACACTACATGCAGACTGAGTACCAAAACCTTTACCGTCGTAGTAAACGATATCCTTATCTTCCGGTAAACCCGGACCGCAGCCAGTCGTACCGTTACTATCATGACCGTCCAACGTACTCGGCTGAATTTGCTTGTTCATCTGGACACCATCATGACCAGCACCATAGCGACTAGCACTAAGGTAAGCAATTGCACCCCAGTCGTTGTTAGTCAGCATACGCGAACTGAGAGAACTCAGATGATGACTATTTTGTGGAATCAGTACATCTGATTGGTTGCCGTAATGATTGGCTGGATCCTCAACGCCAAGACGCGTAGCGGTAGCGTACATGAGGCCGAGGTTACGTGTTGTTGGATCTTCGCCGGACAGATGTCGATGGTTCGGTAGAATGGTTGGGTCAGTTGGAGTGCCGGTAGTTTCAAACTTACCAACCCAGATGCCGTTGAGTTCCTTGGTACCAAAGGTAAAGGCTGGATGCGTTGACCAGGTAGTTGAGTTAAGGGTACGTGTAGTCGTTGGGTAGTTACGATCAAGGTTGCATTCCGTGCGGTAGTCGTGATTGGCACCAGTGGTACATTTAGCTGGGTGCTTCTTTGGAGTCTGATTATTCTCAAAAATAATATCAAAGTTTTCAGCAGTAACCACACCATCCGTACCATCACGACGCATTACCTCGTAGGCGTAACGTGGGACGTAGGTGTAGTAACCAAGGACGTCCGCCTCGTCAAGAGTAGTAGCTTTGCCTTGGTACTTAGCTAATTTATCTGGCTTAATGGTTACAGCATTGGCCCAATGCTTCTGGCCATAGTCATACCAATTCCCCTTGTTAAGAGCATCCTCAGGTCTAGCAATTGTCGTCCATTCGGCATGATCGTGAGTGCCGGTATATTTGATTGGCACCATATTATCATCTAGGTCAACGAGGCACGAACTGTTAATGTCACCCGAACGACAGACAGCGGAACCCTGCATATGGGCACGACGCCGTTGCCAACCCAAGAACTTAGGCGCCGGCTTCGAGGTAACAGTGTAAGTAACGGTAGTTTGATAGACATCAGCCCGTGAAGCCTCCGGTGTTAACTTAGCAGCGTAAAGAATAGCGATATCACAACGCGCTGGGCTAGCACAAGTAGCCGCTGATTTCTTTGACGCAGTGTCAATTATGCCAGCCGCTTGACTAGCAGGAACAACGCCAAACCGCGAATTATGCGTTAAGCGCGTAGGGTTAAGCATGTAACCCCACTGATTAGAGCCCAACTTGCCATTTGCGGATACACTGTCAACTTGTCGCGCACTGTCAGTCTGGCCAGCAAGCGCGCTAGTAGCAGCTTTCATTGTAAGATTAAAACCATAAAGTCCAGCCACAGCGTGCAGCTTAGACGTAGCGCTGTAGAGAGATGTGGCGGAATCGTAGACAAAAGGTTGATCGACTTCAACATTAAGCATTACCCCCTGAAACTCACCCGCATCTTCTGGATTGGCCACATCAGCTGCAGCCCCAACCGACAACGACGCAGCGACACTAATGCCTAAAACTAACGCCGCGACTAATCCGCCCCGTGATAAATAACTTTGCACAAGACCACACCGCATTGTCTCCTCCTGGCTATAACACTCTTATATTACCTATGCTTATCATAGCACAACGGTATTAATCGGGGCAATGTCTACTGCTCAAGTTTTAGCTTAATTTGATTGACCTTGTTCTCAGTCACGGCTAGCTTAGCCTTAATCGCCTCAGCCAGCTGCGTCCCACGTTCAAATTTTTGACTAGCAACTTCAACATCAACATCCGGCTGATTAAACCATTCAACTGTTGCTTTAAGCTCTGCCATTAACTCGGTTAAGCTCATCTGTTCAATTGATTTTGTCTCTGACATCTTTTACCTCCATTGTAATTAATTGTTTAGCTGTCTCAGCTGTCACAGTATCACCTTTACACGGCGCCCGCAACAAATGTTTACCCTGCCATAAGATAGCATAGCCGCGCCCTAACACCGCCTTTGGATCATATGCTAGCAGCGTTGCTTGCAAGCTTTGGTATTGCAGCTGTTTATGCTTAAGCTGATTCATCATCTGCTGCACCAGCATTGCAACACTTGAAGCTATCGTCGCTTCCACGCCATCTAACTGAAATTTTATCTGTTGGTTAAGCTGCCACAGACTCGTTTGCACATCGCTCTTACTTGCACGCAAAGCCGCGTCCACTCCTTGACATAGTCCACCAATTAACGCTTGCAAACGCTCGCGCCAACGGATACTACTAGCAGCCAAAGCATCGGTTATTGCCGCAATATCATTGGTTGTCTGCGCCAGCAGCTCGCGCCGATCTGGCACCAATAGTTCCGCCGCGTTAGATGGAGTCGAAGCGCGCCGATCAGCCACTAAGTCAATCAAAGTAACGTCAATCTCGTGACCAACTCCCGACATAACCGGGATACGACTTGCTGCCACGGCGCGCACTAGCGCTTCATCATCAAAGACAGCCAAATCTTCGCGCGATCCGCCACCGCGCAAAATACACAATACTTCTGGCAGCTCCGGCAATTGATTAAACTGTCGCACTGCCGCCGCAATTTGTTCCGCCGCGGTTTCACCCTGTACCTGCGTCGATATCACGTCAATCTGTAGTCCGCCCATCCGTTCCCCAACAATTTTAATAAAGTCTTTGTAGCCAGCTGCATCAACCGATGAAATAACGCCAATATGATGTGGTAAAACTGGTAGCGGCCGCTTACGCGCGTCGTCGAACAGACCTTCTTGTGTTAGCTTTTGCTTTAACAGCTCGAACGCACGTTTGAGGGCTCCTTCGCCGAACGGCTTAATTGCCTGCACCGTCAACGAAAAACGTCCAAACTTTGTTATCTGTGGCTTAACGCGCACCTTCACCTGCATGCCGTTCTCTATTGCCATACGTAAATTAGCCAACGGCATAAAACAGCTCAGTACCGTGTCTTGATCTTTTAGGTCAAAAAACACCCAACGATCGTGATTAACCTTATAATTAGCAATTTCACCCATGATGTCGATCATTGGCACGGCCATATCAAGTGACTGATTGATAACGGCGCGCGCCTCGCTCACGCTAAAGCACGGTGGCATGCCAATTGGAGAACTTGTGCTACCCACGCTTGACCTCGTCCGGATTGCTCTTATAGTACATCGGCTTACCGTATTTATTTAACGCCCGCTGATAGGCAACGAAGCCCGTCGACAGCGTACCAATCAACAGCAACATTCGCGCCAAAATCACGCCAGCCAACGCCGCCGCCGGATCTACTCCGCCTGTACTAAGAATTGTTACCATCACCGCCTCATAAGCGCCAATGCCACCCGGCGTAATCATAAAATTACCGCACAAGTTACCAGCACCATAAGCAATCACTAGCACCGCCGGGTTGACCATCTGACCTAGCGACAAAAATGTCACGTAAAACAATGAGATGTCCAAAATATTGAACAAAAAGCTCCATGCAATCGGCGTTCGCAACAAGCGGCGGTCTTGCTTAAGTGCCTGAATATCGTTATTAAAGTCAAGGAAAAAAGCGTCTAAGCTACTTGCTTTAGCCAAACTATGTTTACGCCCAAATGTAATTACACGCACAACCGCACTACACAAATGTGACAACCAATGCGAAAAGCTAATAATTCGGTCCTTACTGCCAAATACATAATTGCCAAACAGTAGTACAAAAATCAAGCTCATCACCGCAATGGTACTCCCCACTACCACCCAGTCCGCCGTTAAGTCTTGCATTGTTGCCCAGATTAACGCTGCCACCATTAACACCATAAACGTGCCGAACTCAACCACAAAACGCATGACTTGCGTCATTGTCGCCTGCCCAGTTGGCACTCCATAATGCTTTAAACGCCACACCATGTACGACGCACCCGCCACGCCTGCTGCTGGAAAAACATGATCAACAAAGGTAAATTCTAGTGCCATTGACATAGCGTGAATACTCTTCATCTGCCTGAGTTGCCCACGCGCGCGTAAATAAGAGAAAAAAATCTCCGTATTAGCGTAATACGATGCAAACTGCAACGGTACCAACAGCAAAATCAACCAGATATTGGCGTCTTCGAGCAGATGCCAAGCCCGAACGATATTTTTTCTGGCACCGATCAAAACGACCGCCAGAAAAATCAGCATAAGAACATTTAGCCAGAATTTCGTACCACCAATACCCTTGCGCCAGACCATATTGCGCGAGCGCAAAAAACTTGCACGAAAATCGTCCTTAAACTTAGACATAAACTCATTATAGCAAATACCGTTACTTTGTTATAATGTAAGTAATGATTGCCTTCATTCTGGGGCGACAGCCCGAACTCAGCCTTGCCGAACTAACCGCCGTTTTTGGCCAAACGCCGCGGCAAATTAACCCTAGCTACGCGGTTCTAGATATCAGCGCCGAAGCGGCACTAGCTCAAGCGCCGCATCTTGGCTCGATTATCAAGGTACTTCAGATCATTGACACAATCGATCAAACTGACGCTGCTCTAATTGATCTAGCAGTCAAATGCTTTGCTAATACCAACGGGAAAATTACACTCGGACTATCCGACTACAGCGCAAAAGCCAGCCGCAAGCAAACTACCCGCTTAGTGCGTACTATCGGCGCCGCGCTTGCCGCAACTCACTCCGTCCGCCTAGTTCCGACTACGACCAACATAGTCAGTACTGCTACTGTTATCCATAATAAGTTAGCCCACGGCAACCCTAAAAAGTGTGAGCTGTCTATTGTCGCCATCCGGCAAAAATGGATCGTGGCGCGCACAATTTACGTACAAGACCTCGCATCTTACACCCTACGCGACCGCAGCCGTCCTTGCCGCGATGCCCGCAATGGCATGCTACCACCGAAGTTAGCTCAGATCATTATCAATTTAGCCCAAGGCAACACGAACCCAGCACTGCGCACTCCGGATAGCTATTTGTTGGACCCCTTCTGCGGTACTGGTGTCATTCTGCAGGAAGCCGCCCTGATGGGGCGCGCCGTCTATGGCACTGATCTCAACCCAACTATGATTGACTATACTCGTCAAAATCTTACTTGGCTGGAGCGCCGCTTTCAGCTTCAAGTTAGCCCTGTCTTAGCGACGGCCGACGCTACTACCCACAATTGGCAGAACTCGCTCACCAGCAATCAAATAACAACAGTAGCAACCGAGACTTATCTTGGCCGTCCCTACACTTCCCTACCCACTATGACCGAATTAAAGCAAAACTGCCAAAACTGCAATATTATTTTGGGCAAATTTATTGCCAACCTAGCCGCTCAGCTGCCAACTGGCGCAGGCGTTTGTCTCGCTGTACCGGCTTGGTTTACTCATCAAAAAATCCACCACCTAGACTGCATCCAAACGTCGCAGCTTGCCAAACTACACTTGCACGGCTTAAACAGCACACCGCTCATTTATCATCGAGAGGGTCAAATCGTCGGCCGCGAACTTGTAGTATTGCAAAAATCTTAATCTATTAGTATAATATTAGAGAATAACAATCGATTAATCGAAGGAGATAATTTAATATGTCACATGTGAAAGCGGGTGGTTCGTCGAAGAACAACCACAACAATGCTGGTCATCGCCTCGGTGTCAAACGCTTTGGTGGCCAAAAAGTTAGCGCAGGCGAAGTCCTTGTCCGCCAAGTTGGTGCCACTAAAATTGCCGGCGAAGGTGCTTACACTAGCCGCAACTTTACCATTCATGCTGCCAAAGATGGCGTCGTCAAATTTATCAAGCGCAAGACGCGCAACTTTACAGGCAAGACAGTTACTCGTACTGAAGTTACCGTCAAATAACGATACCAAGCTAAACCATGCCACCCTATCTAGGGTGGCATTTTGTTAGTTCCATAGATCCCCTGCTACGCAACCAAATCGTAGAAAGGTTGCGGCTATCTACTTGTCGGCCGGCTGTGACTTAGCGTCGCGTACGCCAAGATGATACTTAATCCGATCAACAACGTCACTGATCACTACTTGCGATTTTACCAGAAAATCATCCGCCCCAAGCTCGCGCGCCCGCTCCGCATCCTTAGGCTGGGACAACGCCGTCAACATGATAATATGCACGTGCTTCGTTGCTTCAGTGTTGCGCAAAATATCTAGAACATCAAAGCCGTTTATCCGTGGCATCATAACATCAAGCAAGATAAGATCCGGCTTGTATTCCAATGCATCCGTCAACGCAACCTCACCGTTATTACTACGGCGAACATTAAAGCCTTCCAGCTCCAAACGCTGTTGATAAATGCTAGCAAGTGTATCGTCATCCTCTACTAGCAGGATCTTTTGCTGTTCACTCATACACGCATTATACCAGTTATGCTTTTTGCTTGCAAACTACCTCACGCTATGCAACTTTATTGTTAGCAATGTCATGACGACTAGTGCTGCTGCAGCAGCGCGCGCGCTTGATCTAACTGATTATCCCTACCGTTACGAAAAGCTGCCGCATCGAACTTGACTTCATAGTCCGGCTTGATACCAGCTTTGCTAATATTCATGCCCTTTGGCGTATACCACTTTGCCACTGTTACCTTGAGCTGATCGCCATTAGTCAATGGGATAATCTGCTGCACGCATCCCTTACCGTAAGACTTCTCACCTACTAATATCGCCCGATTATAATCATGCAATGCGCCCGCAAAAATCTCACTCGACGAAGCTGACCCGCCGTTGATCAACACTGCCGTTTTAATGTTTTTAAGAATCGGTTCACCCGAGGCGTTAACATTGCTTAGCACCTGCTGGCCGCGACGCTCCTGTACTACTAAATTGTTCGAATCAAGCCACAACCCTGCGAGTTCCTGCGCCGCGTCAACATAACCACCGACGTTATCGCGTATGTCGACCACTAGGCTCTTAATCCCCTGCTTGGTCAATTCTGTGGCCGCCTGCCGCGCTAAGCTAGCCGTATCGGCCCCGAACTGCGACACGCGCATGTAGCCAATCTCGCCATCTTTGCGCCAGGTCACACTAGGGGTAAGAATCTTATCTCGCTTGACGATGTAGTCCAAAGTTTTACCGTCCCGCATCACAGTCAGTTTAACCGTTGTACCCGAACGACCACGAATCTTCTTTGCCGCGTCAGCCGGCGTCATACCAGCAGCTGAAACACCATCAATCCCTGTAACAATGTCACCGCCCTTTAGCCCAGCTTGCGCTGCAGGACTGCCGTCAATCGCTGAAATAATCTGTATCTGACGATCTTGCGTTAGTCCCATCGCAATACCGATACCTTCAAACGAACCCGACAAATCATCCGTCAAGTCTTTACTTTCGCTCTGCGTCAAGTAAACGGTATAGGGATCCCCTACGCCATCCACCATGCCTTTCATTGCCCCTTGAGCTAATTTGCGCTGATCCAATTTGCCATCAAAATTTTGCTTTAAAACCGAATAAACCTCGCGCAGGCCACCATAATCAACCCCATCAAACGCAACGCTATGCAAACGTGTGCCCAACGCAAAACTCGCTAAGCTAACACCCAGTACGACCAACCCGCATAGCGGCAAGCTAACCTGCCGCTGCCAAACACGCGAGCGAATCATCTCCGCTAATTTATTTACCCTCTTCATTAACAACCATTATAGCATAAGGTTTATGGCATCTGGGCAAAATAGATGTACCCGTCAAACATAGCAGGGCTGGTATTGTAGTGCATGGCATAATTACCACGATTATCTGAGTTATAATCCGAATAATTAAATGTACCATCGGAGTTGACCGACTCAACCCACGCCACATGACCACGTGAACCACTACGCATTACAGCCACTGAACCCGGCTTTGGTGTACTACCGGTTGGAATACCGTAGCTCTTAGCGCGGTCAAGCCAATTCTTAGCGTCGTTGCCACCACGCGTCCAATAAGACGGCCAGCCATAAGTACTCGCTACCTTAAATGCGGCATAACTCACACACTCGCGGCTATACATGCCGTAGCTATCTACCATAGTATCCTTTGGCGCGTGACACCACCTGTCCGGATAGCCGCCGCCGCAAGCTGTGCCGGCTACCGTCCTCAAGCGACTACCACCCCGCGTACGCATACGAGCAGCAATCTCTTCAGCCTGCAAACGCTCCAGCTCGGCAATCTTAGCTTGGTTATTCTTCGTCAGCTCTTGATAAACTGCTTCTTGCCCGTGGGTCTGATCGAGCAACGCTTGCTGCTCTGCCCGACTATCATCTAACGCCTGCTTTTGTTGCTTTTGGCTAACAAGCAGGGCGTCGGCTCGGCGCTTCTTCTTCTCAAGGTCAAGCTTTGCCTGCTTAATCTCAGCAACACTCTGCTTAATCTTATCACCCACTAGTCGCTGTTTGGTCTGACGATCAATGTAGTCACTCACTGATTTACTGTTGAGTAGGATATCCAAGGCCGAAGTACCATCACTAAGATACTGCTCCTTGAGATTCTCGCGCAAAGCTATCGCCTGACTCTTAATCTTTGACTCGGCGTCCTTAATCTGATCAGCCAACTGATTGCTCTGAGTTGTCGTCAAATTGATCTTTGTGATAATCATGTCTTGCTGTAGCTTCAGCTCATCCAATTTATTTTGCAAAGTATCCGCCTGGGCCTGCAAATCATTGCTTCGACTTCTGTAGTCAGCAATCTGCGCTTGGTACGCCCGAATCTGCGCATCGTAACGGCCGGCATAAACTTGCGGCGCTGGCTGAGGTAACATTACGACTGTCATCAACAAAGCCGTAACTGCCAAGCTACCAAACTTAATTGGCAAACTTCTATCGAAAAATAATGTGGTGGTTTTCATAGTGTTTGTTTTTGTTTATTACATTTATAATTATAAACGTAAGTACTTACTTTTGCAAGGCCCCTAGCCTGCCGGATCGTCGGGGTTACCTGACGGTAGGCGCAAGGACGACGCGCAACGAGTCGCCGTAGTTCGCGTAGCCATCGGATACGTTCGCGCTGAAAACCCCGCTGTCCGGCCAAAGAGCTTGGCTGCCACGCTTGAACCAGGGACAAAGAGAAGAAACAAATTCTGCATTCTGACCATACCATTGGTTGGTACTGCCGCTGCCTTGACCATTGTTTGTCTCGTATAAGGCTTGGCCGCCACAAGATTCATAGGTACAGGAGTTAAAGCTGTCTGTCTTGTAGTAGAGGTTAGCGTAAGGTGGGTGAGGAGCATTGGTATAGAAGTAATAGGTGGCTTGGCCGCTAGTGTTATCGGAAGTGTAAGCGGCCGAAACGTACTCAGTGCCACCACCAGCAAGATCGTAGATACCGCTAGTGTTGTTGGTAGTACTAGCAAGCTGACCTAGGTTGCCATTGTAGGCACGTTGTAAGTTGCTTGTACTGCAGGCAGATTGAGTGCCTAGGGTACCACCATCATCGTAGACAGTACCGTTTCCGGACGCACTTGGACCGCCGCAGCCGGTGGTACCGATGCTATGGTGACCGTCTAGAGTACGAGTTTGGTATTGCTTATTGATCTGGACGTTATTGTGACCGGCACCATAGCGGCTAGCACTCAGATAAACAATTGCACCCCAATCACTGTTGGTTGGCATCCGGGAGCTAAAGGTGTCTAAGTGATGGCTGTTTTTGTAATCCTGATCGCCATAGGTGTTAGCTGGATCCTTGACGCCTAACGATTTAGCAATAGTGTAAAAGCTGCCAAGCTTATGATCTACACCCTCGTCTTCGCCGGACAGATGCCGCTGGTTTGGTAGAATGGTTGGGTCAGTGGAGGTGCCGGTAGTCTCAAACTTGCCAACCCAGATGCCATTAAGCTCCTTGGTGCCAAAGGTAAAAGCTGGATGGGTTGACCAGGTAGTTGAGTTAAGGGTACTGGCAGTCGTCGGGTAGCTACGATCAAGGTTACATGCTGTGCGGTAGTCGTGATTGGCGCCAGTAGTACATTTAGCTGGGTGCTTCTTTGGAGTGTTGACGGTTTCAAAGACAATGTTGAAGTTTTCCGGGTTGACCGGTTTGTCGGTACCATCACGACGCATTACCTCGTAGGCGTAACGTGGGATGTAGACCCAGAAACCAAGAATGTCGGCTTGGTCAATCACCCTATCCTTACCTTGGTATTTGTCGAGAGTTTCCTTCTTTACTGTTACAGCGTTTGCCCACTGCTTCTTGCCATAGTCGTACCAGTTACCTGGATTGGTTTTATCTTCCGGGTTAGCAATAGTGGTCCATTTGGCATAATCGTTGGTACCAGTGTATTTGACTGGGATCATGTTTCTGTCGAGGTCAACTTTGCAGTCACTCTTAGCGTCGCCTGAGCGGCAAATTGAGTTTGGTACTACCGGCTTCGGGGCTGGTTTAGCGGTGACGGTATAGGTAATGGTAGTTTGGTAAGTACCGGTAGGGAGAGTAGCAGGATTAAGGTTAGCGGCATAGAGTACCTTGGTCGTACAGTTAGTGAGACTGGTACAAGGGTTAGGGTTGGTATTAGAGCTATGGGTAGGATTAGCTGGGGCTACGTCAAGGATGGTAGCGGTAGTTGGCACGGTTGATGCTGTTGGGATGGGATTAAAGTGAGAGGAGTGTGAGAGTTTATTTGGGTTGGTGTTGGTTAGAGTATAGCCCCATTGGTTAGTACCTAAGGCTTGGTTGTTAGTTGTAAGACTAGGGATTTGGTGGGAAGAGTTTAGAGTGTTAGTCAGGGCGTTACTGGTAGCTTGCATCGTGAGGTTGAAGCCATAGGGATTAGTAGCGGTAACGTGGAGGTTGGCGGTTGTAGTGTAAAGTGAGGAGGTAGAGTTGTAGGTGAAAGGTTGCTCGTCTTCGATGTCTAGGGTAACGTTATTGACGTGAGCGTACTGTGTCCCGCCCGGGCCGAGAACGGCCTGGGCGGGAGTAGTACTCGCAAGAAAAATACCCGTCATAACAATAGCTGCCACGGCAAAATTATTCAGCTTTCGCATCTGACAATGTAAACATCCTAGGTTACATGAGCGTTGCATATGTTTCTCCTACTGTTTGTTTAACCCCAAATTGGTTATTATTATAGTAGCAAACTATAGTTAAAAAAGAAAGTACGCCCAAATTCGTCGCTACAAGACCGAACGGTGTTAAAAAGCTATTTCTAGCGCGCCAGATGCAGCACGAAGAGCCGCCGGTGCTGGAGGATCCGCTGTCACTCTACCCTGCCCTGATCTCTGAAGTTACCTGACGGCCGGCGCAAGGACAACCCGCAACGAGTCGTAGTTGTTCGCGTCGCCATTGTCCACGTGCGCGTTGAAAACCCCACTGTACGACCAATACGCGCCGCCACGCTTGACCCAGGGATAATCAGAAGAAGCAAAATATGCATACTGACCATGCCATTGGTTAGTAGTACCGTAGTCTTGGCCATTGTTGGTCTCGTATAAGGCTTGACCGCCGCAAGATTCATAGGTGCAGGAGTTGAAGCTGTATCTGTCTGTCTTGTAATAGAGGTTAGCGTAAGGGCGACGAGGAGTATTGGTAAAGCTGCCAGTGGTTTGGCCACTAGTGTTGTCGGCGGTGTAAGCGGCCGAAACGTACTCGTCACCACCGCCAGCAAGATCATAGATGCCGCTAGTGTTGTTGGTAGTACTAGCAAGCTGACCAAGGCTGCCGTTATAGGCACGCTGCAGGTTGCTTGTGCTGCAAGCAGATTGAGTACCGAGGGTTCCGCCGTCATTGTAGGTACTGTTCTTGTCACCGGCTGAGCTTGGGCCACAGCCGGTAGTGCCGGAGCTATTGTTACCGTCTAGGGTACGAGTTTGGTATTGCTTATTTATCTGAACATTACCATGACCGGCACCATAACGGCTGGCACTTAGGTAGGCAATTGCGCCCCAATCACTGTTGGTTGGCATCCGGGAGCTGAAGGTATCTAAGTGGTGGCTGTTTTGGGTGATGACAACATTTGCCTGATCGCCATAGGTGTTAGCTGGATCCTTGACGCCTAGCGATTTAGCAATAGCGTAAAAGCGACCAATCTTCCGATCTACGCCCTTATCTTCGCCGGATAGATGCCGCTGGTTTGGCAGAATGGTTGGATTAGTGGAGGTACCGGTAGTTTCGAACTTGCCAACCCAAATGCCATTAAGTTCCTTGGTGCCAAAGGTAAAGGCTGGATGAGTTGACCAGGTAGAGTCATCGAGACCATAGCTACCTGTTGGATAACTACGATCAAGGCCACATGCCGTGCG
Organism: uncultured Candidatus Saccharibacteria bacterium; assembly: GCA_947253995.1. Taxonomy (GTDB): domain Bacteria; phylum Patescibacteriota; class Saccharimonadia; order Saccharimonadales; family Saccharimonadaceae; genus Nanoperiomorbus. The sequence continues at coordinate 16,547 of CAMYBM010000010.1, forward strand.
GTAGTCGTGATTGATGCCGGTCGTACATTTAGCTGGGTGCTTCTTTGGAGTGTTAGCGGTTTCAAAGACAATGTTGAAGTTCTCCGGGTCGACTGGTTTGTCCGTACCATCGCGGCGCATTACCTCGTAGGCGTAACGTGGGACGTAGGTATAGTAACCAAGGACGTCTTGTTCGTCAAGGGTGGTAGTTTTGCCTTGGTATTTGTCTAGAGTCTCCTTCTTTACTGTCACAGCGTTTGCCCACTGCTTCTTGCCGTAGTCGTACCAGTCGCCTGGGTTAGTGGTATCTTCCGGGTGAGCAATGGTGGTCCATTCGGCACGATCGTTGGTACCAGTGTATTTGACTGGGATCATGTTTTTGTCGAGGTCAACTTTGCAGTCACTCTTAGTATCGCCTGAGCGGCAAATTGAGTTTGGTACTACCGGCTTTGGGGCTGGTTTAGCGGTGACGGTATAGGTAATGGTGGTTTGGTAAGTACCGGTAGGGAGAGTAGCGGGATTAAGGTTAGCGGCATAGAGTA
>CAMYBM010000011.1 GCA_947253995.1 uncultured Candidatus Saccharibacteria bacterium
CCAATTGTGACTTATACGCTAACTCCGCCGCCTCTGTCATAATTTGCCATGGTGAGGTTGATAAATAACATTCGTCCCGCGGTTCTACCCGCTCCGGCGCGGCCTCTATTACCTCGGTGACATAGCCTTCAGCATAGCTACGCTTTAGCTTAGTCAATTGAACCCTGACCGTCTCGCGAGGAAGCGCTCCCCAAACGAACACTTTGCGGCCGTCAGCCAATTGCCCCATAGCTCGTCCGCCCGGAACTAAAGTTGCAACTTTAACAATTTCGCTAATTACTTGTTTCATGATAGAGGCCTAACATTACCCAGCCAACAGCATTGATCTGAATCCGACCAACAATTGGCTTACCATCAGATTGCCATTGCCAAGTATCCGTATCGTCAGCCAACACACGCCACGAGCCATTAGGCAAGGTAACAACCTGATCTTTCTGCTCTCTATTATACACAATCAGTAGCCTATCCGCTACAACAGATTCACCTTCGCTTCGATTATCAACTGCAAACCCAACCATGCCTGGTGCGATCCAATCATCTGTAATACGGCGCGGCGCGAGCGCACTTTTGTCGCACAAGCCGGGCAACTGTTTACGTAAAGCAATTAGCCCCTGATAATAGCTAAACAAACTAGTGGTACGCTCTACTGCGCTCCAATCCAACTGATTTAATTCAAGTGGTGCATTGTGCGAATTGTCATTACCATCCTTGGTGCGATAGAACGACTCGCCGCTTAACATAAACGGGCGCCCCTGACATGTCAAATAAATCGCCGCAGCTAAACGATATTGTCGCCGCCGCAGCTCAATATCTGTAGTCGTCGAAGCAAGCTTGTCCCACAATGTTTGATTATCATGCGCTGATACATAATTGATAATTTGACCCGGATTTTTTAGCCCAGTACCCGCAATGCAACGCCCGCGAGCAGCAGTCACAATCTGATGCTCAGTATTGCTAGCACCATTAACAAAGCCCGTAGCTGCATGGTCACTAGCCGAACCCTTAATTGAATCCCGTGTATCATCTGAGAATATACCTATGCCGCCATCTAGCTGCCAAAGATTATTTTTATTGGCAAGCGGGGCCCAAGACTCTGTATCTCCAGCTGCCCACGGTTCACCGTAAACTAACTTTTCGCCAGCACCATAGCACTTATCTAAGCGATACCTAATATCGCGCATCAAGTCAACGTCCATTAGCCCCATGAGGTCAAACCGAAAACCATCAATGTGATATTCCCTAGCCCAATACAAAACGCTGTCAACAATAAACTTATGCGCCATTGGCCGCTCCGTTGCAATGTCGTTACCACAGCCCGAGCCGTTCGACAAATTACCTTGGCCATCCGTACGATAATAGTAATACGGCATTGTCTGATTGAGAGCGTTATCTAGGCTCTGTGTATGGTTATATACCACGTCCATAATTACGCGAAAACCCTGCCGATGCAAACTCATAATCATCTGCTTGAGCTCGGTTACTCGAACAGCACCATCGTGTGGATTGGTAGAATAAGATCCTTCAGGTACATTATAGTTCACCGGATCATAACCCCAGTTAAACTGGTCGGATTTAGTTTCATCGACTGATCCATAATCAAAAATCGGCATCAATTGCAAATGCGTTATGCCAAGCTGTTTTAAATAATTTAACCCAGTAGGCAGATTACCAGCCCCGTCTAGCGTAGTGTCAGATTCAGTTAGAGCTAAATATTTACCACGCAGATCCGGCGCGAACCCACCACGGGCATGCGAAGACAATTCCTTAATATGAATTTCGGCAATAATACTATCTGCAGCTGGATCTGGCGCCGCATCGTCATCCCATCCAGCAGGGCTAACTGCTTGTAAATCAATCAACATAGCGCGCTTACCATTTACGCCTGTCGTACGGGCGTATGGGTCGCCCGCAGTACATTCACACCCATCGATTGCTAATAAAAAATCGTAGTAGAGCCCGTGCAAATTCTCACTGTTCTCGTACGTCCATACACCATCGGCAGATAACTGCATCGGCTCCGACCAATATGGTTTTGTATCCGGCTCACCATCACGATAGAAGCGCAACATGGCGCGCTCGGCAACTGGCGACCAGAGTTTAACTGTTGTACCACTAGCGTCACACCTCGCTCCAAGATCGCTACCATGGTAAGACAAAGGTAAAATATTTGCCGTTTGGTAATAGTTAACCCAGTCTTTAGCTGACTTCATTAATCCACACCTTTAAACAAAAACTTCAGGTAATCCCGTATCATACGAGACCCGCTAATCACGGGCAAATATGCCGCTAGTGTATCCGCCGCCGCCTGGGCCCAAACGACATCCTCTTTGCAAGCTTGTGCAGCTCGCTGCATTTGCAAATAAAGCGATTTAATTTCATCAGCCTCTGTGTCTCCCCTAACAATATAGGCAGGTGAAGACTCCACATCAGCAACTCCACCATCATTGGTTGAAACTAACAGCGTGAGATTGCCCAAGTCCTTCATAAACGAAGTTCCGCAGGCCTCTAACCCGACAATCGGTACATTTATCGAAATATCTGATCCCATACTAATCGCAGTAGCTAACGCTTCGTCATAATCGACAATATAATGCACGCGCTCATGCAGCACCGGATCAGCTGCAATTTGACGCAGCATTGATTGCAATCGATCATAAGTCGTATCACCCTTCCCGACATTCCCTGCCATCATGCCGGCCATAATATAATGTGCATTATATTTAACCAAAATATTCTTGAGTTGCTCAATGTCCGCAAATGGTAGCCATGGCCGCTTGTAAGCTACAAAACGACGTTTGTAGTCAAACAACACGGCATCCTCTGGTATTTGCACGGTCTCGCCATATTGATCTTTGCGCTGTAACAGTAGGTGGTTCAGTCGCTTACGTGCCAAACGCTTAAACTGACGCAGCGTATCTACGTTGGTTGTAATTGCTTGATAAATTTTATTTTGATAGTCACGTGCCGGCATGTTAAATTTATCGATGATATTGTGTTGATGATAAAACTCGATAATTTCCGGCTGCAACCAAGTATCCAAATGAATACCGTTAGTAATAGGCGTAAATTGAACCTTCTCCCCGGATAAATCATGGTAATCGGCTACTTTAGCATGCAACTTAGCTACGGCGTTCTTCGCTTCAGCCAGTTCAATTGTCAAACTACTTAGCTTTAGCCTACCAGCATTGAATAATCCTCGCAAAAAGTGCCGCAAGGCTGGCGACTTAACGTTCGGCAGAACGTAACGTTCAAACTGATCATAACTAAACTCCGACTCTGCAGCTTGTACCAAAGTATGGTTAGTATACAGCGTGTGTTTACGTACATAGACAATTGACTCGTACAAACTCATACCGTTAATACACAATTCATCTAGACGCGCCACAGCAGCAAAGACAGTGGCCGTCTCGTTAAGCTGCAACACAGCTGGTTTTAAGTGTAATAATTTTAGTGCCGCATAACCACCGAACCCTAGGCTAACCATTTGGTAAAGTCGATGGTCGGACGAAGGTTCGCCTTGGTACAACATTCCAAAATTTGGCTCGGTAACGCAGACAAATCGCGTCGTTCCTAAGACTTTAGTGTAAACGTCTAGCGTAGCCGGAAGTTGATCCTTCACCTGGATAGTCGTCTCGCCCACTCGAGTAAAGCTTTCCTTCTCTGGCGACTTATCAATATATTGAAAATACGGTTGAAAATCAACCATATACTGATGCCCTTCTCGACGATAAAACGGCGTTAGAACCACAAACGGCAAATCTAATTCCTCGGCGCAGCGTCTAGTGTCGGCAGCCAACACACCCAGGCCACCCGCTCCCCGGATCCCATTCTTGACGTCGTAAATTTCCATTGTCGTATAGACGTAGGGATGATCAACGCTCAACTTATGCATTAATGATCGACGATCAATCGCCTGGTAAAACTCTGCTACCTCTTCAATCGAATTGTGATTGTCATTTTTTGCTTGCCCACTCATAATATGGTCTTATTTTAGCAAAAAAGCATAACCATTTCAAATATCGGCATGATCAAAATGGTAGAACAAATGCTTAAGCAGCTCTACTACCACTAAATAGCTAACGATAATGCCAGCAATCATCAAACTCAGCTGCCAGCTAGGCACCACGAAGCCAAACCAAGTGCCAATTGCGGTATAAACAATGCCAAGCGCCAAGGCGCTAATACAGCCAATGCTGCAAATTAGCGGTAACGCCGGCCGGCTACTCAATGCCCCCTTGCGCGAACGAATAATAAATACTACCAACATTTGCGTAAGCAATGACTCGACAAACCAACAAGTTTGAAATTGAGCAACATCCGCTTTAAATAAAAGCAACAGAATAGCAAAAGTAAAACAGTCAAATAATGAGCTAGTGACACCAAATAACAACATAAACTTCTTCAACGATTTTAATCTCATGCAGCGCGGACGTACTAATTGATCCCGGTCAACGTTATCCGAAGGGATAGCAAACTGTGAAGTGTCGTACATCAAATTATTTAGCAAAATCTGCGATGCTGTCATTGGCAAAAATGGTAGCACCAAAGATGCACCCGCCATTGAGAGCATATTACCAAAATTAGAGCTAAGGCTCATCTTAAGGTATTTCATTGTATTGGCAACAGTTCGACGACCTTCTACTACACCATCATTCAGATAACGCAAACTTTTACCCAGCAAGATTATATCAGCCGTTTGCTTAGCAACATCTACTGCGTTATTGACTGATATACCGATATCCGACATTCGCAACGCCGGCGCATCATTAATCCCATCTCCCATATAGCCAACCACATGACCAGCCTGTCGCAAAGCTTCAATAACTGCTAATTTCTGGCTAGGATTAACCCGCGCAAAAATAGTAGTCTTACCAACTAACCGGCGCAATTTTATACGATTTAATTTACTAATTTGATCACCAGTCAAAACACCCTCTACTGGCAAGCCCAAACTCTCAGCAATCTTAGTTGCAACTAATGGATTATCCCCAGTGACAATTTTTACGGTAATGCCGTTGGCTGCCAAAGTCTGCAAAGACTTAGCGGCTGAGGTCTTTGGCGGATCTTCGAATGCAATAAACCCTTCAAACACCATCTCTGATTCTGCGGATTGACTAACATCGGACGTGGTCAACTCACGCGTCGCTACCATCAACGTACGGTAACCCTGCTTACTTAAATTGGCACAATCTTGCCGCAACTTTTTCAAATTAGGCGCGGTCAATGGCTGCAGAACACCATCATTATCATAGTAATATTTAATTATATCAAACATGTTATCGGCAGCGCCTTTTGTGATCAACTGATAAACATTGCCAATCTTAGCAAGCACACTCTCACGGCGACGCTGAAAATCAAACGGTAGCTCGCGGCACATAACGTAGCCATTCAGACGAGCCGGGTTGCAAGACAAAACAGCATCATCTAATGGGCTATTGAACGAACGCGAGTTATTACTTACAAACGCAGCTAGCTGCAGCAGATGCGGCGCAGCCTCACCAAGATAATCTTGCGTTTTAGCTACAGAAATCTTACTCTCGGTTAACGTTCCTGTTTTGTCGGTACATAATACATCCATGCTTCCAAAGTTTTGCATTGCTGACAGCTTTTTGACGATTGCGCCTTTCTGTGCCATCCTTAATGATCCCTTGGTCAAATTAATCGTAATAATAAGAGGCAGCAACTCTGGCGTCATCCCAACGGCCAATGCAATGGCAAACAAAATCGAACTAGCCATGTCACGATGAAAAGCAATGTTAATTACTACGATCATTAGCACTAAACCGAACGTTATTCGCGTTAACATTACGGACAAGCGCGCAATTTCAACATCAAACTCTGTCACTTTGTCGCGCGCTAACGACTTGGCAATTTTAGCAAACTCAGTATTTGCCCCGGTCTGTTGCAATAGAACACGGCCGCTGCCGCTAGTAACATTGCTACCCATCTTCACCTTATCTTGCACTGCCTTAATTACTGGGAACGATTCTCCAGTAATGGCACTCTCATCAACCGCCATGCCATCAGATTCTAACACTATACCATCTGCTGGAATCAAACTGCCAATAGTCACCGCAACTACATCTCCCGGGACGAGATTGGCAACGGAAACTTTGCGCAATTTACCGCTTCTTAAAACCGTGGCGGTGACTCTTACCGTCTTTTGCAAGGCTTGCGCCGCCCTAGCCGAACGAAAAGTGTTGATAAAATCTAACGTCGTAGAAATAAATACTATCACCAAGACAGTTACGGCATTTGTTACCTCATGCATATAAAGTGACAAAGCAGCAGCTACTACTAAAACAATCACGAGCGGATTTTTGAATCGAAGCAAATACTCTCTCACGCCGTTTAAACGATGAGCCGGCGCTAAGGTGTTGTAGCCATATTTTAGAAGTCGCCGTCTAGCGGCATCATCCGTCAACCCTAATTTACAATCTCTCTCCACCCTCATGTTATCTCTATTCTAGTCTGACAAAGTAAAACCGTCAAATTAATTTACTTATAAATTATCGGTCATGTCATTCAACGGTAAAGAGCCTGCTAGCTTTCGCTTGGCAGGCTCTTTACTCTAGTAGATTGTTTGGTTAATGCTAATCTTGCTCAGGCTCAGCATAATCCTGCTCGTCCAACGCACCAGTTCCTACCGGGATCTTACGGCCAATGATAACATTCTCCTTTAGACCCTTGAGGTGGTCAATCCGACCAGCAGTTGCTGCACCAATTAAGACACGTGTAGTATCCTGGAATGATGCACCTGACAAGAATGAGTCACTACTCACAGCAACCTTCGTAATACCCAAGATTAGCTGCGTAAACTCGATCGGCTTCTTGCCTGCCGCGACGAGCTGTTTGTTGACATCAACAGCGCGCGCCTTTGAGATTACCGCACCAGCAATGAACTCGCTATCACCCGGATCCTCAACCTCAACTCGGCTAAACATCTGGCGAACGATAACTTCCAAGTGCTTCGGCGAAATGTCCTGACCCTGCGCCGCATAAATGCGTAGCACATCATTAACGATATAGCGTTCAGTTTCGGCAATACCCTTGTACTTCATCAATTCACGCAGTTCAATTGAACCAGTGGTAATGCGATCACCAGCTTTAACCGTGTCGCCATCTGACACAGCTAATACACGTGTATTGCTAATCTTATACTGCAATGGCTCTTGCTTTTCAGCAGTCAAGGTAATGCCGCCATTAGTGTAGGCAATTACACCATCAAACGGTGCGACTAACGGCAAGCTGTCGACTTCGTTAACGGCCAAAATATCACCTGTGCGAACGACCGCACCATCACGAACTTTCACTTCTTGGTCGGCAGCAATAGCAATTTCCTCGGTGCGACCAGCTAAAGGAGTAACAGTTACGATGTAATTATCGCCCCGCTCCTCAACCGTTACAGTACCATCAACATCTGACACGATAGCTCGACCCTTTGGATCATGCGCTTCAAGCAACTCCTCAACGCGTGGCAAACCTTGCGAAATGTTATCGCCACCAACACCGCTAGAGTGCTTAGTATCAAGCGTCAACTGAGTACCAGGCTCACCAACTGACTGGGCAGCGATCACACCGATTGGCTCTGCAGCTGCAATCAAGAAACCGGTCGACATATCAATACCGTAGCTCTTCTGTGGTATACCAGAGAGTTCTGGTGTTGATAACACTGACATAATTGTAGCAGATTGGATTGATTCATCCGCTTCAATTGCTGCTGCGATATCGTTGGTAATCAACTCACCAGCCTTGACGTAAGTGCTAATGTCCTTAGCGGCATAACGCCCAGCCAAGCGATCGGCAAATTTGATCATCGTATCTTCGGTCTCGCGACGGTAAATCGTGAAACCTGGATCCTTAGCTGCACCTTCGTCTGGCACGGTAAAGACATCCTGCGATACATCAACCAATCGACGTGTCAAATAGCCAGAGTTGGCAGTCTTCAACGCCGTAGAAACAGCACCGTAGCGCGAACCACGTGTCACCACGAAGGCTTCCAATGGCGTCATACCGTGCTTGTAAGAATTCTTGACCGGCAACTCAATTTCGCGGCCAGATGCATCCACCTGAACACCAATCATTGCGGAAGCCTGCTTAATGTTATCTACTGAACCACGTGCGCCTGAGTTGGCCAAAACAGACACTGCCGTATCGACTTTTTGCAAGTGATCTTCGACCTCTTGCGTAACTTTAGCGTCAACTTGGCGCCAAGCCTGCACGGTTAACTTATGCCGTTCCGCGCCGGTAATCAAACCTTGGTCATACTGAGCGGCAATCTGTGTAGCTTTCTTCTCGCCCTCTTCGGCAATATCGGCGACATTACCTAGGCTAAAGTAGTCATCCATGCCGGTAGAGATGGCTGATCTAGTTGCATATTCCAACGCCATGCTCTTGATGTCGTTAGCAGTTTTAGCAGTGACTTCAGCGCCGTAATTATTAAATACACGCGCCAAAACCTTACCGATAACCTTCTTGGTCAAAACTTCATCGACATATGGTAATTTTTCTGGAAGCACCTCGTTAAATAGAACGCGTCCCAATGTAGTATGACGAACTGCGCCACGGAAACGGACAATGATTGGCGTTTGGAATTCAATCTCACCAGCCTCATGCGCCATAATAGCTTCAGCCTCAGAAGCATAGGCATGCGGCTTTTCGCCATCTTTCAGCTGAGCTGACTGCTTGTTGTATGTCAAGTAGTAACAACCCAACACAATATCCTGGTAAATAGACAGCACTGGCGAACCATCCGACGGCTTCAGTAAGTTATTCGAAGCTGCAATCAAATCGCGCGCCTCAGCTTGGGCCTCGTCGGACAACGGCAGATGAACTGACATCTGGTCGCCATCGAAGTCCGCATTAAAGCCTGATGTAACCAACGGACAAACCTGGATAGCATAGCCTTCAATGAGTTTTGGCTTAAAGGCTTGGATCGACAAACGGTGTAGGGTCGGGGCGCGGTTCAGCAAAACATACTTGCCTTTGATTACCTCTTCAAGCGCATCCCAAATTATCGGATCGCCAGCTTCAATCATCCGCTGTGCAGTGTGGATCGTATTTGCGTTCTCCCACTCAAGCAACTTCGAGATTACAAATGGCTTGAATAATTCTAGTGCCATAGTTTTAGGCAAGCCACACTCGTCGATGTCAAGATCAGGACCAGATACGATTACCGAACGCCCAGAATAATCAACACGCTTACCCAAAAGATTCTGGCGGAAACGACCTTGCTTGCCCTTAAGCATGTCAGACAATGACTTGAGCTTACGGCGACCGCCGGTCGCTTGGGCCGCGCGCGTACCACGAGCTGCTGAATTATCAATTAAAGCATCAACAGCCTCTTGCAGCATTCGTTTTTCATTACGCGTAATTACTTCTGGCGCATTCAAATCTGCTAGCTTCTTCAAGCGATTGTTACGGTTGATCACGCGACGATAAAGATCATTCAGATCAGACGTAGCAAAACGCCCGCCCGTTAGCTGTACCATTGGGCGCAGGTCAGGTGGAATTACCGGCAACACTGTCAAGCAAGTTGACTCTGGCTTAATACCAGCCGCTCGCATACCCTCTAGCATCTTGATACGTTTCTGTAGACGCTGCTTGACTTGGCCGCGCTTCTTCTGTGCTTGAGCTGTAAGATCATTGATCATAGCGTCAAGATCAACTTCAGATAGTAGGCGGTACAGCGCCTCGCCTCCCATACCAACTTCAATGAAGTCTTGATACTCTTCGGGAAGATTGCGATAGACGCTTTCATTCATAATAGCGCCTTTGACCAGGCTATCCAGCATCGCCTTCTTCTCGTTGTATTCATTTGTTAAGTTGTCAATCTCTGCAGTCATCTCCTTTGCCAATGACTGGGCGCTAACAACATCGTTATCCTCGTCACCGGTACCGTTAGCAGCGCGGTCATAACGCAACTTAATTGCGGCACGGGCGGCGTTGAACTGCTCTTCGTTGGCATTACGACACTCAGCTACGGCCTCATCGTCAACGGCCAAAATAGCATAAGATTGGAAATAAGCGATGCGTTCCAATTCCTTAACCGTCAGGTTAAGAATTAACGACATAGCGCTAGGTGTACCCCGCATAAACCAGATATGCGCAACTGGTGTGGCAAGGCGAATATGCCCCATGCGCTCACGCCGTGAAGAAGCACGCGTGACCAACTCACCATTTTTGTCAACTGCAGCCTCACGCGAACGTACGCCCTTCAGTTTGGCATCATGGGGATTGATATCCTTAACTGGCCCAAATATTCTTTCGCAGAATAAGCCATCACGTTCTGGTTTCTGAGTACGATAGTTGATCGTTTCCGGCTTAAGCACCTCACCGTATGACCAAGACAAGATATCTTGTTCGCTTGCTACGGTTAAGCGCACGGCATCAAAGTCAGCTACCGACTTCTCATCATTGTACTTAGGTCGCATGATTAAGCCTCCTCTCCTTCCTTATTATCGTTGTCGCCTTCAGCATCGAGTATTTCATCTAGCGCAATTTCGTTTTCATCATCGCTCAATGGCACCGTGACGTTGTCATCTTCCTCGTCGGTTTCGCCAGGCATTACAACATCATCGATAGCACTTGTGTCAATACTATCGTCTAGCTTGCCACCAGTACCCTTTTCAGTCACAATGCTTTCAGCGTCGTTAAGCTGATTATCTTGCATCAAATCAACACGTAGACCAATGCCTTGCAGCTCCTTTACTAGAACCTTAAAGCCTTCCGGTATATCTGGCCCAGCAATCGGATCGCCCTTGATAATACTCTCATAGGCACGAGCTCGACCCTTAACGTCATCTGACTTAATTGTGATCATTTCTTGCAAAGTTGATGCGGCACCGTAAGCTTCAAGCGCCCAGACTTCCATTTCACCAAAGCGCTGGCCACCGTTATGCGCACGACCACCAAGTGGCTGTTGTGTCACCATGGCATATGGTCCAGTTGAACGCGCATGAATCTTATCAAGTACCATATGGTGCAGCTTGATCATATACATGATGCCAACTGTAGTTTGTTCCTTAAACGGTTCACCCGTGCGGCCATCAAACAGCTGGAACTTACCGTTGCGACTAAAGCCGGCTTTCTCAAGCTCATCAGCAATGGTTGCATTTGGAATACCCTTAAAGGCTGGGGTTGCAACCTTGTAGCCCAACTTCTTTGCCGCCATACCAATATGCACCTCAAACAACTGGCCTAAGTTCATACGCGATGGCACGCCCATAGGGTTCAAGATAATATCTACCGGAGTACCGTCTGCCATGAATGGCATATCTTCTTCGGCCAAGATTTTAGCTACTACACCCTTGTTGCCATAACGTCCAGCCAACTTATCGCCAACTTGAATCTTGCGGGTTTGCGCAATAAATACTTCAATTTGTTTGAGGACGCCGGCTTTAAGCTCATAGCCTGAGTCACGATCAAAAATCTTAACAGCAACTACCTTACCGCCTTCGCTGCGCCCAACGCGATGCGAAGTGTCGCGCACATCTTTAGCTTTTTCACCAAAGATTGCACGCAACAAACGCTCTTCGGAGCTCAGTTCCTGCTCGCCACGCGGAGTAATCTTCCCGACCAAAACATCACCTGGCTTAACCTCTGATCCGATCGCAATGATGCCGTTATCATCAAGATTGCGCAACGCATCTTCACTAGCATTCGGGATATCACGTGTAACTTGCTCTGGCCCTAACTTTGTATCACGCACTTCAATCATTGAGCTTGTAATATTGATACTTGTCAAAGCATCATCCTCGACCAAACGGCGACTAATGATGATTGAGTCGTCCATGTTGTAGCCCTTCCACGGCATGTAAGCTACGATTAAGTCACGACCAAGTGCTATTTCACCGTCAGCTACTGAAGCACCTTCTACCAATGGCTGCCCCTTCGCAACATGTTGACCACGAGTAACAACTGTACGCTCGTTAAATGAACGGTCTTCATTTGATTTTACAAAGTGAGTTGGATGATAAACGCCCATCGTTCCGTCATTGTATTTAACTTGTACTTCATTGGCGTCAGCCTTAACAACTTCACCGTCATCACGCGCAACAGTCAAAGCTGGCATATTGAGCGCTAGATCGTGCTCGATACCAGTACCAACAATTGGAGCGCTTGGTTTAATCAACGGCACAGCTTGACGCTGCATGTTCGAACCCATCAAGTTACGGTCAATACGGCTTTTCTCAACAAACGGAATTAACGCAGCAGTAGTACCAATAACCTGTGTTGAAGTTGCATCCATATAGGTCACATCAATAGCGTCAACCGTCTCTGGGCGGAGCTTGCGACGAGCATCGACACGCGAGTCTTTGAACGTACCGTCTTCATTACATTCGACTGAACTTTCGGCAATGGTCTCACGAGCTTCTTGGGCGGCATCCATGTAAACAACCTCGTCGGTTACTTTACCATTGACCACCTTACGGTATGGCGCCTCAATAAAGCCATACGAGTTAATGCGCGCATACGACGCAAGCGATAGCACCAAACCAACGTTACCGCCTTCTGGCGTCTCAATAATACAAACACGGGAGTAGTGAGTTGGATGAATATCGCGCACCGCGATCCCAGCACGTTCCCTAGTCAAGCCGCCAGGGCCCATTGAGCTTAAGCGACGCTTGTGTGCCAACTCAGATAGTGGGTTAGCCTGATCCATAAATTGCGATAACTGCGATGAAGCAAAGAACTCTCGCACCGCGGCAACAATTGGCCGGGCGTTAATTAATGACGCTGGGGTAACGTTATCCAAATCAGCAATACTCATGCGGTCGCGAATATTCCGCTCTAAACGCAGAAGCCCAACGCGGAATTGACGTGCGACCAACTCACCAACCAAGCGAACGCGCCGGTTGTAAAATGCGTCAATGTCATCCGGTTCTTCTTGCGTATTGTTCAAACGAATAATCTCAGCCACAATGGCAACAAGATCATCTAGTAGTAGTACACGATGTTCTGGATCTTCCGGCAAAGTTGGCGCTAGCCCAAGCTCTTTTTTAATTTCGGCCAAACGCTGGTTCATCTTGTAGCGACCAACACGGCTAATGTCAAACCGCTTAAAGTCGAAGAAGGTCCGTTCGATCATTCCCTTGGCATTATCAACCGTAGCCAAATCGCCTGGTCGAATCTTACGGAACACTTCAATCAGAGCTTCGTTGACTCCACGACTCTGATCTTTATCAATCGTTGCGTCAATATACTTAATATCACCAGTATCTACGCTGCTAAACAACTCTTTAATCTTAGCATTTGTACTATAACCAAGCGCGCGCAATAAAGTCGTAACGGGGAACTTACGCCGGCGATCAATCTTAACGTAAATAGCGCCATCTTTATTTGTTTCAAATTCAAACCATACCCCACGGCCCGGAATGATTTTGGCACCATAACGTCGCGTATCATCAGCCGTATCTTCGGCCGTAAAGAAAGCACCTGCGGAACGAATCAACTGAGAGACTACCACGCGCTCCGAACCGTTGATAATAAACGTACCTCGATCCGTCATCCATGGGTATTCACCAAGGTATAGCTCATCTTCGCGAACCTCACCGGTAGCGCGATTAACTAATTCAACGTTAGCGTATAGCGGCGCTTCGTAACTAACGTTGTCACGCAAAGCTTCAACATCAGTGTGCTTTGGTGCGCCAAAACGATACGATTTAAACGATAGGCTTAACTTCTGACCAGTAAAGTCTTCGATCGGGCTAATCTCATTGAAGACCTCTCCTAGATCGTATTTGATTAAATTGTCCCACGATTTACGTAAATGCCCAATTAAATCAGGCAGTTCAAGCACTTTGTGCTCTGGGCTAAAATAGGTGCGCTTGGTAACACCATTCTTCAGCCAAGGTTTACTCGCATTCGCCACGAATAGTACTCCCCTTTGTTTTAATCAATCCGCCGGCTTGAAGAATTCTACACTGTTTATTCTGTGCTATAAGGGTGTCGCCAGTAGTGTAAGAGCGAACCAGCACAACAAGTCCCTCCGCCGCCATACGGAGAAACTCTAAAACAGGTTACACTACTTCATCAACCAAAAGTATAGCACACTAATTCCAAGAG
>CAMYBM010000012.1 GCA_947253995.1 uncultured Candidatus Saccharibacteria bacterium
CTATCGGTGCAACAGATTATTTTGAGTGGCGGCGTAGCGGCAATTGCAGCAGTGGTTTTTGCCGAAAGTGGTCTACTTATCGGGTTCTTTTTCCCGGGTGACAGTCTGTTGTTTACGGCGGGCTTTTTGGTTAGTCAAAAGCTGTTCCACTTTGATATTGTTGCCTTGTGCTTAATTTTATTTGCGGCTGCGGCGTTCGGCGATACCGTTGGTTATGAAGTTGGCAAACACTATGGTAAGCGTTTGGTAGGCAAGCCGGATGGTAGAATCTTCAAGCAACGTTACCTTAAGCAGGCAGATGCGTTCTATGTTAAGCATGGCAGAAAGGCGATTGTCCTAGCTCGTTTTGTGCCGATTGTACGTACTTTTGCGCCAATTGTTGCGGGTATTTCAAAGATGCCATACCGTAAATTTATTGCGGCAAATCTCATTGGTGCGGCATTGTGGTCTTGCGGTTTAACTTTAGGCGGTTATTATTTGGGGCGACAATTTGATCGTTGGGGTATTGGGATTGATCAGGTACTTATACCTACGGTTCTAGTTATTATTGTAGTGTCGTTTCTACCCATCATTATTCACATGCTACTGAATTTGGTTGCTAAGCGTAGACAGACTCATAAATAAATAAAAATCAGGCTAGCGGTGAGACTAACCTGACTTTTTATTTTGATAGTTACTACTGCTTGACTTTTTGATAAGCTTCGCTTAAGACATTGGCGCTTCGTTGGAGCTTATCAATCTCTTCGCCAGATAGTTCTGGCGCAATAACTTTAATGGCGCCTCCACGGCGTAGTACAGCCGGCAGTGAAAGATAGATATCGTTGATCCCATATTCACCGTGTAGTTTTACTGATACAGGCATAATGGCGCCTTCGTCATCAAGAATTGCCTCGCAGATGCGCGATGCTGCAGCGGCAATACCGTAGTAGGTTGCCCCTTTTAGATCAATAACGCGGTAAGCCGCATTGCGAACGTCGTCAGCAATTGTGAGATAATCTGCGTCTTGCATAATGCCGCCAAATTTATCGCTGGCTTCATTGATGTTCATCCCGGCGATGTTAACTAAGCTCCAAGCGGCGAATTCGCTGTCGCCATGTTCGCCGAGAATGTAGCAATGTACATTGTGACTATCAATGTCAAACTTTTTACTAAGGATATGGCGAAAACGTGCTGTGTCGAGACTAGTACCGGATCCAATGACGCGTTCAGCCGGGAAGCCGGTGACTTCTTGTGCAATGCGCGTCATAACATCAACTGGGTTCGATACTACAACAATAATTGCGTTAGGAGAGTAAGCTGCTAAGTGACTAGCAACATCACGCATAATAGCGGCGTTGCGGGCTATTAGGTCCATGCGAGTTTCGCCGGGGTGCTGGCTAGTGCCAGCCGTGATGACAATAATGTCAGAGTTAGCCGTAGCGGAGTAATCGCCGGCGACAACAGATACTTCGTTGAGAGATGGTACGCCATGTTCGATATCCATGGCTTCGCCTTCGGCGCGGGCATGGTTGGCATCAACCAAGACAATATCGCTGGCAATGTCTAGCGCGCTGAGGGTGTAGGCGATGGTACTACCAACTAATCCGACACCAATAACAGAGATTTTATTTGTTGTTTTCATTGTTACCTTTCTGTTTTAACGCTATGCTTATTTTAACACAGTTATAGGGTAAGTGCTATAATTAAAGAGACATTGATTAACAGAAAGGCAAAAATGGCAAAAATACAATCAATTGTGGCATATTGGATTTTGGACTCGCGCGGAAATCCAACCGTTGAGTCAGTAGTACGATTAGATGATGGCGCAACTGGCCGTGCAGCAGTACCTAGTGGCGCATCTACCGGCGCTGCTGAAGCGCTAGAGCTTCGTGACGGTGGCAGTTACTTTATGGGCAAGGGAGTCAACCAAGCGGTTGAACATATTAAACAAACAATTGCTCCAGCGCTTATTGGACACGAGGCGTCGGACCAGTTTGCGATTGACCAGATTATGCTTGACTTGGATGGCACTGCGAATAAGTCAAACCTTGGGGCTAATGCTATTTTGGCAGTTAGCTTGGCGGTAGCAAAGGCCGCTGCTAATAGTCAGAACTTGCCGCTATATCGCTATATTGCTAAGTTGGTAGGTAACGATGAATTGACTTTACCAATGCCAATGATGAATGTCATGAATGGCGGCGCACATGCTAGCTGGAGTACGGACATTCAAGAGTTTATGATTATACCGCTGTCGGCGCCAGACTTACCAACGGCGTTAGAGCGGTCGTGTAATGTATTCCATTGCTTAGCGCAGGTATTGAAAGAGCACGGTTACCCTACTACAGTAGGTGATGAAGGTGGTTATGCGCCGCGGGTTCAACATGGCAACAAGGAGCCGCTAGAGTTAATTGAAGCTGCGATTGTCAAAGCGGGCTATCGCTTGGGCGAAGATTTTGCACTTGCGCTGGATATTGCTTCGAGCGAGTTTTATCGTGATGGTGTTTACGACTTATCTGTTGAAGGCAAGAAGCTAACTGCTGACGAGATGATTGATTTTGTGGCTAACTTAGTGGCTAATAATCCGTTGGTTAGCGTTGAAGATGGTTTAGCCGAAGAAGATTGGCCGGCTTGGCAGGCTCTAACTTCTAAGCTAGGCGACAAGATTCAGCTGGTTGGAGATGACTTGTTGGTCACAAATACCGCACGATTGCAGAAGGCAATCGATCAGAAGGCGGCAAATTCAATTTTGATTAAGCCAAATCAGATCGGCTCGTTGTCGGAAACGATTCAGGCTGTGCGTTTAGCTAAGCAAAATGGTTTTACTACTATTATGAGCCATCGTTCGGGCGAGACTGAAGATACTACGATTGCGCATCTTGCCGTTGGGTTAAATTGTCAGCAGATCAAGACAGGGTCGTTGTCGCGTACTGATCGTGTCGCGAAGTATAATGAATTGTTACGAATTTATCACGATAGTGGTGATCAGTTAACATTAGCGCACCCTTTGCATTTAGCTAAGGCGTAAGCATAGCGGAATTTTGCCGAACCGTCCACCCACCGATGTTATAGAATCGGTGGGTGATATCTACTAGCTGCCCATTAAGCGGCAGAGTGTTAGTATCGGCTTGATTGATGGTATAGGTAATTGGGCGGTACAATGCAATCGCTGCGGCATCAGCCATCCACCGGTTGACAAAAGCCGTGTAAGCTTTAATGCGTTTAGCACGTTCAATTGAGGTTCGGCCATTAGCGAGGAGTACGTCGGCTTTGCGTGATTTGTAATTGGCGTAGTTTAGTCCGGTGTCAGTAGTCTCAGAACTAGACCAGTAGACGTACTGATCGGGGTCAGCTCCTAAGTGGTATTGGTACACTAGTACATCATAAGCGCGAGGCGAAAGTAACGATTGCTGTGCTTCATCAGGGTTTACTTCTTTGACGTTTACTTCGATTCCAAGATCGCGCCACGCTGCTGCAATTTGGTTAGCTATAGCGGCGTAGCTAGCACCTTTGATTGTCGCCACCGTAAGCGATAGATTTTTCCCGTTGCTAGTGCGTACGCCGCTGTCGCTTGGTCTAACCCAACCCGCTTGGTTGAGTAAGGCGTTGGCACGTTGTTTATCATAGGCTGGCTGGCTAATTTGATCGATGGTTGAATAAATGTGTGGGGCTAGTGGCGTCTCAAGTTTTTCGGGGATTTTCATTCCAGCTAGATTTGGTTTAATCTTGGCGATAATAGCATTACGGTCGAGGCCAAGGCGAAGCGCTTGGCGGATTAGTTCATTGCTCAATATGTTGCTACTGTTGTTGAAGATAGCAAAAACTCCATCATCAGTTGTAGTTTGGATGATACGGTAATGTTTGTTGTTGAATCTGGCGAGTTGATCTGGTGTGACGTTACCCGCCGCGTTGATTACATTGTGCTTTAAGTCTCTAATAAGGTCGGATTGGTTGTTATAGACGCGCAGTACAAATTTGTTAATCAATGGTTTAGTGCCATAGTAGTTTGGATTGATGGCAAAGTTCCAAGCAATGTACTTACTCCGTGTTTCGACGGTGCTAACTTGCAGTGCGCCGCTACCAACAATTTTGTAGGGCGTTTTGGTTGAGATGGAGTTGATTTCGGCCGGTGATTGATTCTCCAAAATGTGTTTAGGTAGAATACCAAAAGTTAAAGCATTCGGTAACGACATATAAGGTGTTGGAGTTCGGAGCGTAATTTCAGTTGGGCTTTTGGCGGTTACGGAAATATTCCGCCAACTGCTATTAAGTGGAGACTGTACAGCCGGGTTCTTGATTAAGTTAATTGTGAAAACAACATCCTCGCTAGTAAGCGGTGTACCGTCGCTCCACTTGAGATTTTCTTGTAGCTTAATAGTCCAGGTTTTGCCGGTTGTATCCACCGACCAACTTTGCGCCAGCCGCCCGCGCAATTTACCTTGGGTGTCGTAATTGAGTAGCCCAGGGTAAGCTAGTGCGCTGGCAGCTTTCTCGGCATCGGTTGAGGCGTAAATTGGGTTGATGGTTGTAATGCGCCCGACAATACCTTCTGTATAAATGCCGCCTTTTACAGCAATCTTGGTGGTATTTTTGCTATTAGTTATGATAATTTGAACTAAGCTAAGCGCAACTAGCCCAATTATTATTACTAACCATATTACAACATCGCTACGAGAGCGGAGAAGACTATCGCGTCGATCTATGATAAAGCGATTGATATGCTTAAACAGATGACGACACCACAATTCAAAATGCCGCTGCGCAGCGCGCAAGCGTTTAACGGTGGGACTAATTGGCTTGCTCATGATGAGGTTATGATATGACTAAATTGGCGAGAAGACTTAATATAAAAATTACAGCAAGAATGGCAGTGGTGTCATAGAGATTTTTTTCAAACCCGCGTCGCGTAGTGAAAAGTTCGCCGCTGGCTCCAGCGCCAGCACCGAGGGATGCGCCGCGTGCTTGCAGCAGTATGGCAATTGACATTAGAATAGCGCTAATAATCGTTACGATACTCAAAAATTCACTTAGTTTCATTATCCTCCTCACTTAGCCGTACTGGCGTCAAGCTATTTATTATATAGTTTAGCATACTTATTACCAGACTACTAATAATTGCTGGCGTAAAGTTCATACTCATAGTTGGTATAAGGGCAATAGTCAGCCACACCATTAGACCGTTGAGGATGATGGTAAAAAGCCCCATTGTTACGATCATAAATGGTAGCGATAGCGTAGTTAAGATTGGCTTTAGCACGGAATTAATGAGGGAAAACACTAACCCGGCTAGCATAAACATTGCTACTGTAGCTACGGGATTGTGTAGGGTAGTGTTGCCAAATAGTTTGACGGTTAGCCAGAGTCCAAAAGAACAACTTAGCCAACGGATGGCAAATAAAAGACAGTGCTTCATTCAAACACAATTGTAGCACAAAGCGCGAAGGAGGGGTTAATTTGAGCTATGCAATTTCGAGTAAAGGCTGTGGGCTAATTTGGCGCCAAGTATTTGCACCAGCTCAATTTCGCTAGCGGCTTTCAGTTTGTTGATTGAGCCAAAATGCTTGAGTAAAGCGTGTTGACGTTTTGCACCGATGCCAGGTATGTCATCCAGTTCACTAGCAATACTAGTTTTTCGTTTGAGGCTATTGTGATAGGCCAGGGCAAAGCGGTGCGATTCGTCGCGCGCGCGTTGCAGTAGCTTAAGTAGGTCGGTATATTCATGGGTTATAGTTGAACCGATGAAAGTAAAACTATGTCCGCTGGTATGGATTGCTCCGGCGTGTAAATTGATGGTATAGTAGCCGCGATCAAAAGTGATATTAGTTCCAGGTAGTGGTTTGTGAAGTAGGGCGGCAATTTTGTTGCAGTTAATATGCGACTCGGTTTCGTGCACGATTATGAGGTCATTATCTTTAGCTAAGCCAATAAGTGGAATGCCGTTCGTAAGGCGGCTAACGGCATGAATTTGCGCTCCACCACCGTCGACGACAATAAGATCAGGGCGAAACCAGTTTTTGTGTTTTGGCGAAAAGCGGCGTGTTAGCACTTCAGCCATGGCAGCGAAATCGTTGTTGCGCTCGCGAGATATCTTGAATTTTCGGTAAGACTGTTTGTCGGCTACGCCGTTGGTAAATACAACCATAGATCCAACGACATTGCGACCGCCATGGTGCGATATGTCATAGGCCTCAATGCGGCGTGGCGGCTGGTTTAGCTGGAATAGTTTTTGAGCGCCCATAATGGCTTTATCTTTGGCTATATCGATAAATTCAGCGCGTCCAAAGATAATTTGTTGTTTGAGTTCTTGTAGTGCGTTAAGCCGATTGCGTAGCGTGGCGGCTTGCTCAAAACGTAAATTGTTGCTAGCTTGGCGCATAGCTTGTTTTGTCTCGTTGGTAATTTTTTGCCAGTCGCCATGAAGGTAACGAACTAGCATATGCAAATCGGCATGGTAATCATCACTTGACTTGCTCGGGACGAGATGGATTTGGTGTAGTAGGGCAGAGTCAGCTTCACTAAGCTTAGTAAGATAGGGAAAGGCTTTACGCAAACAGCGCAACGCTTTGCGTAAAGGTGTAGCGCTGTAAAATGGCCCGATATAGGTCGCGCGGTCATCGGTGGGTAAACGCGTAATTGTTACCGTCGGCCATTCGGCTGCAAAGTTGATGCGAACATAGCAAACGTTTTTGTTATCACGAAGTAAGATATTGTAGCGTGGCAAATAGCGTTTGATCATTTCATTTTCAAGAAATAGTGCGTCAATCTCAGAGTCTGTCTCGATCCAATCGGTCATAGCAATATCACGTACCAGTGCCTGCGTTTTGGGGTCGATATGCTTGGTATTAAAATATTGCATCACGCGATTTTTAAGACAAGTAGCTTTGCCTACGTAAATTACCGCGCCAGTAGTGTCTTTGTGAAAATATACTCCGGGGCAGAGCGGCAGAGTTTTGAGTTTATTACGCAAAGCTTGATTAGTTAACATTAATTATATTATAGCAGTTGCCGCCAGAAGGTAGTTATGGTGAAACGCAGTTTGACAAAACGGGTTCGTTATGTGGTAGTACGCTGGTAGCATAATATGCTAAAATGGAAGTATGTTTGCAGATACCGCAGAAGTTTTGGTCGCGGCTGGTCGGGGCGGTGATGGCGCCGTCAGTATGCGTCACGAAAAGTATATCGAAAAAGGTGGCCCAGATGGTGGAGATGGCGGAAATGGTGGCAACGTTGTTTTTATTGCGGATGCTAATATCAATACATTGGCAGAGTTCCGCTTCAAGCCGCAGCTTAAAGCTGGAGACGGTGAGCCTGGGGGCAAACGCAAGATGCATGGTGCCAATGGTGCCGATCGCTTAGTCAAGGTACCTCTTGGTACGGAAGTGCGGCGCGATGGTAAAGTTATAGCCGATTTAGTTAAATCTGGTGATCGGGCTGTTGTAGCACACGGCGGCGAGGGCGGTTTTGGCAATGCTCATTTCAAATCATCAACGCGGCAGCTACCACGTGTCGCCGAAGTCGGTACGAAAGGCGAGATATTTACCGCACAGCTAGAGCTAAAGATGGTTGCTGACGTTGGATTGGTCGGTTTCCCAAATGCTGGAAAGTCAACGCTATTGTCGGTTGTAAGTAACGCACGGCCTGAGATTGCAAATTACGCTTTTACTACGTTGAAGCCCAATTTGGGAGTAGCCGATATTGACGATAGTTCGCTACTGATTGCTGATATCCCGGGTTTGATTGAAGGTGCCAGTGCCGGTAAGGGGTTGGGTGACGAATTCTTGCGGCATATTGAACGCACTGCTGTAATTTTGCATATGATTGATGTAATGTCAAATGATATAGCGAGTGATTATCGAAAAATTCGCACTGAATTAGAGCATTACTCAACCAATTTGGCCAACAAGCCGGAAATAGTTGCAATTACCAAAATTGACTTAGTTGATTCTGAGATTGCCAACATGCAGCTGCAAAATTTGAAGCAAATTACACAATCACCAGTTGTGCTGTTGTCGGCGCAAGCGCATCAAGGCACGATAGAATTATTGCGTCAGCTTTTGCAAGTAGTGAACAAAAAACGAGAATCTGAGGCGGCCACTAGTGTTGTAGCCCAGGACACACCTGTTATTGAATTAGCCAAAGACCAAATTGATAACGCTTGGTGGGTGAGCCGTGAAGGTGATGTTTATCGAGTTTGCGGTGCGCGTATTGAGAAATTCGCGGCTAAAACAGACTTCGATAATCCGTTTGGGGTTAACCGTTTGCGTGATATTTTACAACGCAGTGGTATTGTCCGCGAACTTGAGCATCAAGGTGCTATTGGTGAGTCGATAATTGAAATTGCCGGCCACCGATTTACGTTATTGGAACAATGGAATGACGCTGATTAATTAAATACATAGGAGGGATATGAGCGGTAAACTAGTTTTAATGCGACACGGTGAAAGTGAATGGAATCTACTTGGCAAATGGACTGGCTGGACGGATGTATCGTTAACCGATAAGGGGCGAGCAGATGCCAAGAAGATGGGCGAGCTAGTGCGTGATATTAAGTTTGATGGTATTTATACGAGTCGTTTGAAGCGATCGATTGAGACTATGCAAGCAGTTACGAGTGTATCATTGACTGACGTACCAGCAAGTGTACCGGTGGTTGAGCTTAATGAACGTGATTATGGCGACTATACCGGCCTCAACAAATGGGAGGTGAAAGATAAACTTGGTGAAGAAAAGTTTAATGCTATTCGGCGTGGTTATGATGAGCCAATCCCTAATGGTGAGACACTGCATGACGTTTACAATCGTGTAGTGCCGTGGTATTTAAAAGAGGTCGTTCCGCAATTATTAGCTGGCAAGAATATTTTGTTTGTTGCGCACGGTAACTCTATCCGCGCCTTGGTGAAGTATATTGAGAACATATCTGACAATGATATTGCGCATTTTGAAATGAAGTTTGGTACGGTACTAGAATATACGGTTGAAGAATCGGGCAAGATGGTTGACCGCACAGTTTTGCATGCCGATATAGAGCAGACGCACGCCTAATGTTTGATATTGATCGGTGTGTTCAGCAGCATCGGCTGGTCTCTGACCAAGTAACCGCGGAGGAGATCAAGCTAGTCCTGAATCAGCTAAGCCGCATTATCGCTGCCGGCGTAGAGGGTGATGTTGTTGAGTTCGGTTGTTACAAAGGGACAACGAGCCTATTTTTGCAGCGTGCTTTGCAGGCGCTTGCGCCACAGCGCAAGTTGTATTTGTACGATTCGTTTAGCGGTTTGCCAACCAAAACGGTTGAAGATCAGGCCGGGTTGGGCGATGAGTTTAAGCCAGGTGAATTATGTGCGACGAAACGTGAATTGGTTGATAACTTTAGGCGTGCTAGTCTACCATTGCCAATAATCAAAAAAGCATGGTTTAAAGATTTGCGAGCAGAGGATTTACCAAGTAAGATTGCCTTTGCTTATTTTGACGGCGATTTTTATGACAGCATTAAGGACAGTTTTCATGCTTGTGCAGACAAATTTGCTGGGCAGGCTAGTATAGTAGTGGACGATTACGGTAACGAGCATTTGCCGGGCGCTCGCCGGGCAGTCGATGAATGGTGCAGCATCAATTACAAGCGAGTTGATAGTATTAGGCTACAGGCTTCTCTCGCGATCATAAAGCTAAACTAGCGCCGAATAGCACGGCGCTAGTTAGAAACATTAATCGGTATCAGTTTTGGTAGGCCGAATGTGGAGTTCTTTGACTTGGCTATCAAATACAGTATTTGGTGAATTCATCATCAAGTCAATGCCAGAGCCGTTTTTCGGAAAAGCCACAATGTCACGAATGTTATTGGTATTTTTCATTACCATGAATATTCGATCGACGCCGAAGGCGCAACCAGCGTGTGGTGGCGCTCCAAAACGAAAGGCGTTGAGCATTGCTCCGAATTTTTGATCAACATAATCATTGCTGTAACCAAGCAAATTAAATACTTTGTACATAATTTCAGGGTTATGGTTGCGCACCGCGCCAGAGCAAATTTCATACCCGTTCATTACCATGTCATATTGATCGGCAACAATGGCAAGTTTAGCTGCGTCGGTATCGGCTGCATTAAGCGTCTTAAGGCCGCCACGCGGCATTGAAAACGGGTTGTGTCCAAAATCGACACGTTTATTGGCTTCGTCATATTCATAAAACGGAAAGTCAGTAATCCAGCACAGCGCGACTTCGTTATCATGCTTTAACCCAAGGTAATCGGCAAAGGCAATGCGTAACTTGCCTAGAACTGCGTTAACTAGGTCACGTTTGTCGGCACCGAAGAAAACGATGTCACCGTCTTTGGCGTGGCAGCGCGAAGTGATTTGTGTAAGTTCATCTGCGCTGAGGAACTTTGCAATTGGGCTTTTAATTGTACCGTCTTTATAAGTAAGATAGGCTAGACCACCAGCACCATGCTTCTTAGCTAGCTCAGTAAACTGATCGATTTGGCTGCGTGGCATGCTAGCGCCGCCGGGGACGCAAATTGCCTTAACGCATTCGGCCGATTTAAATACGCCAAAATTGGTATTTTGTAGTGCATCGGTTAAATTAATTAGCTTTAAGTCGTAGCGTAAGTCTGGTTTGTCGGTGCCGTAGGTATCCATTGCTGTTTGATATGGAATGCGTGGAATATCGCTTGGCTTAGTGAAGGTAAAGCTCTCGCTCGTATAAGTGTTGACTATGGTTTTATGTCCAAAGTTTTCGGCTAGTTGAAGAATGAGCGGTTCGGTTATTTGCCGTACAGTTTCGCCGCTATCAACAAAGCTCATTTCAAGATCAAGCTGGTAAAATTCGCCGTATAAGCGATCAGCACGCGGGTCTTCGTCGCGGAAGCAAGCGGCCAATTGGTAATAACGCGGCAGTCCGCCAACCATTAATAGCTGTTTGAATTGCTGCGGCGCTTGAGGCAAAGCATAAAATTTACCTGGGTGTAGGCGTGATGGGATTAGAAAATCGCGCGCTCCTTCTGGACTGGAGTTAGCTAAAATTGGTGTTGCTACTTCAGTAAAATCATGTTGCTCCATGTAGGCACGAATGAGGCGGTAGAATTGCGCACGGTCTTTGATCATTTGCTGCATACTTGGCCGCCGAAGATCAAGAAAACGGTAGCGCAAGCGCATCTCTTCGCTGGATTGTTGGCCCTCGTCACGCGTTGCAACTGGCGCTGGCTCGGAGCGGTTAAGAATGTCTAACTGATCGATAACGATTTCGATTTTGCCAGTTGGTAAATTAGGGTTGGTTAGACCTTCGCCACGGTTACGAACGATGCCAGTAGCTGAGATGCAGAATTCATCACGTAAAGATTCAGCTAAATGAAAGGCATCGGCATTGTCAGGGTTAAAGACTAGTTGTACTAGACCGGTGTGGTCGCGTAGGTCAACAAAAATTACGCCACCGTGGTCGCGGCGAGTGTTGACCCAGCCGGCAACTTGAACCACTTCTTTGACATGGTTAATAGTATCAAGAGCTAGAGTTCTCTGCATTATTCAAATCCTTTCCTATGTTGGTTAGCTATATTTTACCACATTTTAGATCGGCACAGCGCGGATTGACGATTTGATCAAGGGAAACTAAACCAATTGGGCCGTCAGTACCTTTCACTATAGCAATGGTGAGCGCCATGGCTGCCATCTTGTGGCTAATTGTGTCAAGGTGGTCGGTTGGGGCAACCTCAAGTACGTCATCACGAAGATAGTCGCTAAGCGATTTTTCGGATTGAGCTACGATTGAAATGTCGCTAAGATAAATTAGTCCAACAACGTTATTATTGTTTACGACGGGGAACACCTGTTGGTTACTCTTGAATAAGTCATCAATTGTTTTTGGGTTAAGGCGATCGCGTGCTTTTAATTTTGTAACTTTATCCCAAGGCCGCATGATATCTTTTGCCGTCTTGGTAGTTGAATCAATTGTCTGCAAGAGATTCTGCTTTAGTGTAAGTTCCAGTTTGCTATCTTCTATTATTTTGTGTAACTCATCGCTTGAAGCGACGCGCTGCTTTGGCGGTTCGATCGTCAGAGGGCGTAGAAACTCAGTCCAAGCAAAATAGTGATTAATTAACTTAGCTTGGTCTGCTAGAAGGATAGTTGTAATAGGTGACAGCTTGGTACCCAGTAAATCAGCCAGCGTGATTAGAACTCCAGCTAGAATGGCTCCAATGATTAACCCATAGCTCCGTGCTGCTAGGCTGGTAAGAATGATAATTAGGCAGATGCGAATGAATTTGCAGAATAAATAGAAGGTAGGGTAGACGCGAATAAATTGAGCGACGTTTTGGTAACGTTTGTTGGTTTTGCCCAAACGCTTAATTTCAAAGTCACTAAGACTAGGTGCAAAATTAATACTAAACAAAGCGGTAACCATGATGGTAATTAAAATAATAAACAGAATTGCCATAAATACATTGTAGCATTTTTCAAGTGGTTGTGGTAAAATGCAAGACATAAATTAGTAGGAGGTAAATGCGAATAAGAGGGTCAAAAGAAGATGGTAGCTTGCGCCTAGTGGGCGCTCTAATTGTTGTTGGTATATTAGCGATTGGCGCAATGGTGTGGTACAAAAGTAGCAAACCTGTTAATAAGATTAGCGATAATGTAGTAGCCAGAGCGTTAGATGGGAAGGATGTCACGCTTGACGCTAAGCAAATTGTACAGAAGCTTGACTCTAGTCGCCCGATTAGACGCGAAGACGTTGCAGCTGCAATTGAGCAAACTACTGGCAAAACACTGGACAATACGTACAAACAGTCAATTATACCCGACCATGTCAAAGGAAAAGCTGACAGTAAGGTAACGGTTGTTGAGTACGAAGATTTTGCCTGCGTTCATTGCCAGCAAGTGCATAGTTACGTTGATAAGATCCATGCTGAGTATTCAGATCGCGTGCGTTTTATTTATCGTAATTTTAATCTCAAGTTTCCAAATTCAGATGTTGTACTGGTAGCCGGCGAAGCTGCAGCTCATTTGGCAGGCGAAGCGGCGTTTTGGCAAATGCATGACCTGCTGTTCTCAAACGATATGTGGACTGGTTATACGGTTGAGGAGAAAGTTAGGGAGCGAACCTTGACAGATTATGCTAAGCGTATCGGTTTGGATGTATCAAAGTTTAATACTGCGCGACGTGACGCTAGTTCCAACGGTGTAAAAGAAAAATTGGAGCGAGATGCTGCATTGGCTGGAAAAGACGGTGTTAATGGTACGCCGACGATGATTGTTAATGGTAAAAAGATTGACGGCGGGCTAACTTATCAAGCGATGAAACAGGCGATTGATAATGCCCTTGATAATAAGTAAAGGATGACGATGACTCAAAATATTGTTGAAGTCAAGCACTTCCAAATGAAGTTTGGCGAAAAGACAGTCGTGAAGGATTTGTCTTTTGACGTACACAGAGGCGAAGTGTTCGGCTTGCTTGGCAGTAACGGTAGCGGTAAAACGACTACGATTCGTTCGCTGTTGGGAATTTATAAGCCTACTGCCGGCAAACTATTAGTTGATGGCGCTAAGTTCGATGTTAGTCGAAATATTAAGTTAGGTTATTTGCCGGAAGAACGAGGCTTGTATCGTAAAGAGCGTGTGATTGATGTGATGCGCTATATTGGCCAGCTTAAGGGCATGTCAAAAGCTGAGTCTGATCGATTTATTGATCAATATCTTGCTCGGGTAGGTCTGACTAAATACATGAAAACGCGATTGGACAAGCTGAGTGGCGGGCAGCAGCAGAAGATTCAGCTGGGCGTAACCTTAATGAATGATCCCGAGCTATTAATTCTTGATGAGCCGACCAAAGGATTTGACCCAGTAAACTGCGATTTGATGGTAGATTTAATTATGGAGCGCAAAAGAGCTGGCGCAACCGTAATTATGATTAGTCACCAAATGGAAGAGGTCGAGCAGCTATGCGATCGCGTA
>CAMYBM010000013.1 GCA_947253995.1 uncultured Candidatus Saccharibacteria bacterium
ACACGCACTACAACTCGTCGGCAGCGTCAGATGTGTATAAGAGACAGGCAGGTGCTCTAGCCAACTGAGCTATATCCCCATCAGTAATAACGCTAACCTACCTACAGCGGTAGACGTAACTATCTTACCTTATTTACACACAAAATGCAAATTTTTACCCAATACTATCTTTTTGATCGTATGACGGTTAATGAAACAAAATTACTCTGCCCTACACCACCGACTAATAACGAACTAAAAACGTCAAGACGCCGAAAATAGCCTCCGCCGCTGTAACTATTTGCTAGGCGTTAGTGCAATCACCGTTGTATTTTCTGGCAGCTTGCTGATATCTTTAAGCTTGATACTGGTTTGTTTATTGATTTCAGTACCCATTTCCTTAGCAAAAGTCTCAAGGCCGTCTTGTGGCACTTCGTATGACGTTTTGCCGTCGGCGTAATGCGTCGGAATTACAAGCTTTGGTGCCGGATTAATACCCCGGATGATAGCCGCCGCATCGCGGGCGTCAAGCGTGTAGCCATTGCCACCAACTGGAATGATCACGATGTCAACAACACCCAATGCCTCAAGATCATCGTCATCGATTGGCGCAACCGTATGGCCAATCACTGCGATCCGCATACCGCTAAGATAGACCCTGTACAATGTAGCATCCTGCGCTGTTTCGTCACTAGCTAAGTGTGCCTTAACTGGTATCCCTTTGACGCTAACATCTTTATGCTCGTATTCACCGGGCATGTCAATAATAAAGCTGTTGACAGCTTCCTCTGCTGGCGCAAATTGCGGTTGTGTCGCCAAAACTACGGCGCTAGGGTCATTCAGTTCCTTGCATTGTACATTTTTTGTAGGGTCAACCACGACAATAGCGTCGTTATTCTTAATCACTACACAGTTAGCACCCCGATATTCAATCTCCATCAATCATTCTCCTCTACTTTAGTTATCTTATTCGTGGCCTCGCCCGGATAATCCCGCAAAACATCTGCCGCATCAACTACATTGGTATGTTTAGCTTCCAAAATATCCAGTACAAAGCGGTCGTTGATACTTAAACGATAATAGAAATCATTATATTCCATAATAACGTAGTTCAAACTAGCACCGCTTTCGCGCTCCAGCTGCTTAATTAAGTTTTTGAGCTTCACCTCGGGCATTTTGGTACCAGCAATCAACAAATCGACTGCCGCAGTAGACTCATACACCATACAACCGGCAAAGACTACTACTTTTACGCCGCTAATGCTACCGAATTTGTTCGCCCAAGTGTCAGCTGAGACTTTGGCTCCCGATACAATGTCGTCTCGGTCAGCGAACATCTCTCTTAGCGGCTGATAATACTGAAAATCAGTCTTGGTGGCATAGTACAATTTATTGTCAACCGACTGCGATGAAATCACGCCAACCTTGGCCAGATTAGCCAGCTCGCGCCGCACGCTGTTTAGTTGTTCGTCAATGTTACGCGCAATCTCGCGCACGTAAAACGATCTAGTTGGGTTATTCATAAATAGACTTAATAGCTTTACCCTTGTGCGCGATCCAAACAACGAACTAATCATATATTATCCTCTATAATTATTGTAACACAAACCGCTTCTGTTGAATAATTTTATATAAGTGCTTGGTATAATTCTCCTAGCCGAGATGCCGTCAAGCCGCGGTCGAGCAACTCATTAAATTGTGCTAAATTTTGCCAACAAATGTCATCCGCCCGCAAAGGGCTTCGCCAAAACGTTAATTGCTTACGCGCTAGCTGATAATCACAGCGCGCCAACTCAGCCGCTAGATCTTGCGGTGCTAACTCATTTTGCAGAAACCGTTGAACGACTCCATAAGCGTTACGCCGTAAGGGTTCTTGCATACCATATTTGTTCAATAGCATCTTGGTCTCTTCTACCAATCCTAGCTGCAACATTGCTTGCGCTCGCACAAGCATGCGTTGCTTTAGCTCCACTAACGGCGTAGAAATACCGAACACAATAGCATCTGAGCGCCGCGGTTGCCGCTGAGGTTGCTTCCCGCCTAACTCTAAAGTACGGATCAAACGCCTTGGATTACTCGCGTCACGCGGCAGAGTCAAACCGCGGTGCGCAATTAATTGTTTCAGCATAGGCACGCTAAGCTTCTCTAATTTAGCACGCTCGGCTGCATTAAATACGCCTGGCTGCAAATCATAACTATGTACTATGCTATCGATATATAGACCGCTACCGCCCACCAGCAGCGGCACGTGCTGGCGTGAACGAATCTCGGCAATTTTAGCTAAGGCATACTGTTGAAAATCATACAAGGTAAAACGTTGATCCGGTTCAACTAAATCTAACCCGTGATGTGCAATGCCCCCGCGCTCAACTTCGCTTGGCTTAGCCGTGCCAATATCCATACCCTTATAAACCGTACGGCTGTCCGCACAAATAATTTCACCACCACATTGCTGGGCTAACTTAACCGCTAGTGACGTCTTGCCACTAGCGGTTGGACCGAGAATTACAATGATTGGTAAATACATTAAAGCGTTGAAAAGCTTAAACGATCACGATGTTCAGCATCGATATGCTCAACCAAATCATCGACTGTGTACTGTGCATTTACGTCGGTCTTATCTGTTGTCAAATCTTCTCGAATACGCACGCCCATCTTACCAGTGGCAGCTTCACGATCGCCGAGGACTACCACATAAGGTACTTTATAGGCAATCGCCGCACGCACTTTCTTCCCGATGGTGTTATTGCTGTCATCGACCGTAAACCGAATACGACGACGATGAGCGGCTTGCTTAAGCTGATCAAGCAAAGCGTCAATCTCTGGCGAATCCTTTACCTTGACAATGCGCAGCTGCTCTGGGGCGCACCACACCGGGAAGTTCCCTGCTGTATGCTCAATATAAACGCTGAGAAAACGTTCGATTGACCCCAAAATCGCACAGTGAATCATTACTGGGCGCGCCGTGCCGCCGTCTTCGGTCGTGTACTCTAGTTCAAACCGCTCCGGTTGAACAAAATCCAATTGCGCAGTGGCTAGTTGGTGTTCACGTCCCAAG
This sequence comes from uncultured Candidatus Saccharibacteria bacterium, assembly GCA_947253995.1. Classification (GTDB taxonomy): domain Bacteria; phylum Patescibacteriota; class Saccharimonadia; order Saccharimonadales; family Saccharimonadaceae; genus Nanoperiomorbus. Next base: position 3,038 of record CAMYBM010000013.1, read on the forward strand.
GCATCCGTTGCCATAAAGTCAATCTTTGGCCCATAGAAAGCCGCCTCACCCTCTTGCTCGTAGTAATCCAACCCAAGTTTTAGCACAGCGGCCTTAAGCTGCTTCTGCGCTGAGTCCCACAACTCAGCGCTGCCAAGGTAACTATCCGAATCATCACGGTAGCTTAGCCGAACACGCAATTTCATACCTACCATGGCGTACAATTTCTTTACGACGTCAAGCAAGCTAGCAATTTCACTTTCAATCTGATCTGGACGAACAAAATCATGCGAGTCATCCTGCGTTAGGGCGCGAACACGGCTCAAGCCTCCCAACTCACCCGATTTCTCATCGCGGTAGCATGTTGTAGTCTCAAGATAGCGTTGCGGCATATCACGATACGACCGCGTCTTTGATGCAAAAATCCTGGTGTGGTGAGGGCAATTCATCGGCTTAAGCACAAATTGATCGCTTGTCTCCTGTGACTTTACTAAGAACAACTCTGCACCAAACTTAGCCCAGTGGCCAGACTTTTCGTAAAGCTCTTTCTTGGTCATGTTTGGCGTCCATACCTTCATAAAACCCATATCCTCACGTAGCTCATTTGATACCTTGGCCAACTCTTCACGCAATACCGTTCCCCGCTGCGTAAAGATCGGCAAGCCCGAACCTACCAAATCGCTTGTTACATAAAGATCCAGCTCGCGGCCTAGCTTACGGTGGTCGCGTGCCTTAGCGTCAGCCTGCTGTTGCAAATACGCCTCAAGGTCAGCTTTAGTTGCAAAGGCCACGCCATAAATACGTTGCATCATTGGGCGGTGCTCGTCACCCCGCCAATAAGCGCCCGCAATCTTAGTGAGTTTGAAGGCATCTGCCGGAATGTCACTAGTGTTATCAACATGGCCACCGCGACACAAATCAGTAAAATCACCGTTAGTATAAAGCGTCATTGTATCATGCTTGCTTGCAGCCTTCGTTGCGTGCGCACTAGTAGTGCCATTTTGCTGAAAATCCTGAATTAACTCTACCTTGTACGGCTGCTGCTCAGACTTTGCCCAAGCTAAAACGTCAGCAAGTGGCAGCTCTTTAACCGTAAAAGGCTGTGCCTCTTTGATGATACGGCGCATCTCGGCTTCAATTTTTGGCAAATCAGCCTCAACTAGCTTGCGATTGCCAAGATCCATATCATAATAGAATCCATCTGCAATTGCAGGACCAACGCCCAACTTAACGCCCTTGCCATAGAGTCGTTTTACTGCCGCCGCCATAACATGGGCCAAGCTATGGCGTATTGCCTTCAATTTCGTCTCGTTCATAGTCCCATTATACCACTAGCTATTGACTAGCAACTACTTAATGGGCTACAATAATCGCTGTGGGCTGGTAGCTCAGTTGGCTAGAGCGCGTCCTTGACGTGGACGAGGTCAGGAGTTCGAGCCTCTTTCAGCCCACCACTATCTAAGACAACACCACCCTTCAACCGGTGGCTTTTGTTTTTATAAAATTACCCCATATATTACAACTTACCCGCGCCGAAAACTCGCCGCGGGCTTTAGTTTTGCCCAGTTTTCCCATAGTTTTCCACAGATTTTTTACGAACCAAATCGCCCGCGATAGGACTTTATCGACAATTTCTACCACTGTTATTTAACTAACTGCACAACTTTTCCACAGATTTTTAATCACTTTTTGCGAACAATTATATCATTTTTGGTATATACACAACCATAAACGGGTATTGACTTTTTAATCAATAATTGATATTATAATAAGGCTTATGAACAAGAGTTCAGTGTCAAAAGCAAATCGCTCGCGACTAGCACAGTTCCACATTTACTTTGAAGGCATTTAGCCAAAACGTGTGCACAGCAACTGCGAGAGCTGTCCACACGGCTAGCCGTTAACTCAGCTAGAAGTATCTCAGGAACGTAAAAACCTAGACTGTTCCCCTGTCCCAACCGGAGAAATCCGAAAGCAACAGGTTCTATATTAAAACACCCGGCTATGCCGGGCGTTTTAATATCGATTATCTAGCTAAACCAAATTAAATTTTTTACCTTAGCTACAGTTTTGGCATCTACTTAGTATGCTTGTCCACGCTGATACTACCAGCATGTTTGATGCCCTTTTCGGTAACATCAAACTTATTCATATAGCGGCCCAACATTAAGCGTGTCTGTGCAGCATAGGCCGAGGCACTAGAATAAACCAAAGCCGTGATTGGCATTAGCACCCATTGCAAAATCATAATCAGATTTTTACTCTTGTGGTAACGCTTCGGACGCGGCGGCAGTAATGTAATTGAGGCAAAAACTGTAATGAATAATCCAATCATTGCAATCTGCTGAATATGAGAAATAATGAGCGGCAAATCGTTCACCATAATACTAGCGCGCGCCGCCCGCTGGTTAAGGTACAGCGGCACAAAACCACCAAAGGCGATAATTGGCGCCATGCAGGCTAACGACACGGTACCCTCAAGCAACTGCCAAAAATGAACGAAACCGTCCAACCGGTTCACTTTGCAACGCGGATTTAATAAACTAGTTGCCACATAGGCAACGTCACTTGCCCCATAAGCCCAACGCCGCATTTGGATAAACTGAGCCTTGAGCGTTTTGGTGTAAGTTTTAGACAGCACAGCGTCTTGACCAATAGCTACGTGCATCGGTACCACACGGTATTTTCCGTCAAAAAAGAAATACGACCGCCAATACTGATGTCCATCTTCAACAATCGTTCGCCTTGACCAGTAATTCATTTGTTCAAGCGCCCATAGCCCCTGTGCATGCGAGGCAAAGTTACGCAGTGTAAGCGGACGCATTGACGAAATAATATTCCAGAATGAGTTTGAAGTTGCTACTACGCGCATCGGTGCCGGCACATCCCAGATGTTATTATTGAACATACAAACCGGTTGAAAAGCGGCCTGTTGACGATCTGGCGTCATGATCCATTTATAAGTTAAGTAGGCAAAATAATTCTTGTCTGGCATGTTATCTGAATCCTGGCTAGTAACAATTACGTTCTTTGCGTCTAGCTTATGCGACCGCACCCACTTTGACACTTCACGTGCAGCGTACACAATATTTGCACCCTTGCCAACAACCTCATTCGGCAGCCCTGCAGGGTGTTCGACAAAAATAAGGTCGCGGAATACCCCGACCCAATCCTGCTTGATCTGTCGCACTGTTTCAAGCGCGGCAGTCCCGCCCCGCTGCTCGTAAGCAATAACTACCACTAAGTTATGCTTAATATCGTAATTGCTAGCTGCTAAATTAGCAATTGTAGGACCAAGAACCTCGTAGCTCTCATTGTAAAAAGCAATAATATCAACATTAACTATATCCCGCGGCCGCGGATATAGCTTCCGCTGAGTACGCATGTTCTTCAACAAGGTAACATGTTCGTTAAGGTAGTAATCTCGCTTAATTGCTTGTTGACTTAGCTTGTCGTATTGTTTGAGGCTCTTAACCGGATCATTCAGCTCCAGCAAGCGAGACTGCCAATCAAGTTTACTCGATCGCTTCAGCCAGCGACTGCCCTGAATTGTTCGACAAGCCGTCGAAAATGCCCGGATAAATGGAATAAGTACCAAAAAAAGCACGTAGACTGAGGCATAAATTGGACGCACAATGCTTAATACGACCAATAGAATCACTGCGCCATAAGACAACACCCCCGGCAAAATCTCAAAAAAACGATACAGCTTGGTACGTTTTGTCAGAGGCAGCTCGATATCAGTCATATTAAACAGTAGTAACTCTTATAATAAATATACTTGCTAGCACGGTTACAATTAGCCCCACCAACACCATCAGCCACAGCCAGCAGAGCGCCAACTGTCGCCCACGAACGGATAAAAGCTTCAGTGCTACAAAAATATTGATAAACAAGACAACAAACGGGAGAACCGCAAAAGTAATCATATACTGCCACGGTTGTTCAAAACTACCTTCAAGTCCACGGAATAAACCGATTAAATCCCAGTGGGCGCGGATTGACGAACCTGGATCAAGATGCGTTACGGCAATTAAAAACAATACCAGCATCTCAATAAAGCTAATAATGACTAGAGCAATAAACACCTTACTGTGAATTGCATCCGCAAATGCTGCTTTTAGCTTGTCTATATTAGCACAAAAATGCTTCCAAGGAGCTGATTTAGCAATAATTTGATTCATAATCTATTGGTGCGGGTGCGGAGAGTCGAACTCCGGTCTCAACCTTGGGAAGGTCATATAATACCGCTATACGACACCCGCAGAATGGAGCCACCTTGGGGATTCGAACCCCAGACCCCCGCTTTACGAAAGCGATGCTCTAGCCAACTGAGCTAAGGTGGCAACTGGTATAATTATACAAAATTTGGTGGGGTGTTGCAATAAAATGGCTTGGGCGGCGACGTGGTAAATAGCGTGCAATTTGCCATAATGTACCATGATTTGCCCTATTTTGTGTCATACAAAAGGCCCCACCGTGGTGGGGCAATAAAACTGGCGCGCTCGACCGGATTCGAACCGGCGATCTTCTCCGTGACAGGGAGACGTGATAGACCAACTTCACTACAAGCGCCTAACACATTTATAATATCAGACAACACCAATTAACGCAAGTTTATTTACTATCTTTAATCTCCTGCTCTGTCGGCACTTTAATGTACTCTTTGATCTTATTGTCCTTAATGAGTTGATTAAAGTCATCATTATATTTAGAAAGCTTCACGGCAATTATTGAGTACTTAATTTGCTCTTCATTACCGCTGCGATCAATACCATCATAACGCACCACATAATAATAGTACCCCTCGGTGGTCTTAATCTGCATTGGCGACAAGATATCACCTTCTTTTTTACCTTGAACAGCATTGGCTACGCCAGTCGGATCCTTGAAGCCGCGCAAGACAGACGTCGCGCCGCCTGCCGCCTTGGTGTCGCTATCATCGCTTAACTCTTTTGCCAAAGTCGCAAAATCTTCGCCCTTGCGCAAGCGATCCTGAATTGTTTGCAGCTTATTACGTGCCGCATCATCAATTTTGAATGCAACTTTCTGCTCAAGCATTTGTGCCTTGAGTACAGCGCGGTATTCATCCAACGACCAACCATAATACTTTTTTAGACTATTGACCAAGCTCTCCTCTGTTGAGTTATCCGTATTTAGATACCGCTTAATTGCGTCGTTTACCTCTTGATTGGTCACTTGCAGCTTAAGCGACTGTGCTAGCTTGGCAGCATAGGCCTGCCGCTCCACCGTACGTAAATCATTACGTTTGTGATAGTTTAGCTCATTGTTGCCCTCTTGACTATTAAAAGCCCGCCGCTCCTCATTGATATAATAAAAAATATCTGCACGAATTGAACGCAAGTAAGCATCGTAGCGCACTGGTTGACCATCAACATTTGCCACTTGCAACGGTAAAATTCTGGCTATGTTATACGATAAATCACCAGTACTTTGAATACGATAAAGATTGTGCCAAGTATACACGCCAAAGCCAACACCAACTAGGAGTGCAATAATGATAGTGTAGATTACAATACGCTTGTGTGATACTTGTACTGGATACTTAAATTTTTTACCCTTCGCAATTACTTCCTTGCGACGTTCGGCTATGGTGTCATTAGTAATACGTAGCGTTTGCGGCGTTAGCCCCTTACCAAAAAACGACTTAAGCATCTTCGTCCTCCTCTGCTGCGCCAGCAGCGGCCTGCACAGCATCTGCTAAATCTACATAAATTTGTTCACAATGCGGAATTTTACGCATCACCAGATCGCCGGCCCTAGTCTGCAAAATAATCATCCCAAAATTGCACAAACTACCGACCATACCCGGTATTTTATAGCTGATATTTTGTACACGATCAAGACTAATTTCAATCACTGAACGTTTGAACAAGCCTTTTTGCTTAACTTGGCGTACACGTTGATTCGTCACAATGTAAACCGAAAAATACCAGCCTACCCACCGCCAGAATAGCACCGCGGCGGCGACCAAACTCAAACCAGCCGCGCCGTACATAGCGATATCACTTTGCCACGTTAGCGCAATAGCAACTGCCACAACTATACTAATGACGAACATCAAAACAGCACCGCTTAGAGCGATGATGTGCTGACGGCAAACTAGGTTTACCGTCTCGTCTGTGCGCTGGCCAGTAAATTGTGGTTTTTGCATAATATCTGTTGGTGACCCCGATACGAGTCGAACGTACAACCATCTCCTTAGGACGGAGCAGCTCTATCCAATTGAGCTACGGGGCCATGGTTATATTATACACTATAACGCCCTAGCCTGCCTATCGTTCAGCCAACCTAGTTCGCTTTGATATGCTAAAATATAAGTATGACAGCAGCGGCAACGCAGTATTTCTTAAGCGAACTTATCATGGACTTTGTTGAATACGTTGAAGTTGACCGTGGGCGTTCTCTGCGCACTGCCGAAAATTATCATCTTTATCTTGACCGCTTCGTTGAGTTTGCCGGCGACATTACAGTAGACAAAATTACCGACGAAATGGTACGACAATACCGACGATGGCTAAATCGCTACGTCGATGAGCAAGGCCGATCACTCCAAGTTGTTACGCAAAATTATCATCTAGTTGCCTTGCGCAACTTTCTCAAATACTGTGCTATTCGCGACATTCCAACCCTGGCGCCGGTAAAAGTTATGCTACCAAAAGTTGAGCACAAGCAAGTCTCATTCTTACTAGCAGAAGAAGTTGCTCGTTTATTCGACGCCATTGATCCAGACAGTGATAACGCCTTGCGTGACCGCGCCATTCTCGAACTACTTTTTTCGGGCGGGCTGCGCGTCAGTGAATTATGCAACCTAGATCGCGATCGGATCAACACAAAGCGACGCGAATTTGTTGTTCGCGGTAAAGGTAATAAAGATCGCCCAATCTTTATTAGCCAACGCGCCGCCGACGCGGTCGCTAACTACTTGGCTAGTCGCATCGACGACTTACCGCCGTTATTTTTGAACAATTCACGCAACACCCCCAAGGCCAACCAAGTGACTAACGAGCGTGAAATCAACCTCCGACGCATCACGCCACGTTCAGTGCAACGTTTAGTCAAAAAGTACGCCAGCCTTGCCGGCATCACTAAGCATGTATCGCCCCACACTTTGCGCCACTCTTTCGCCACCGACTTACTCATGAATGGCGCCGACCTCCGTTCGGTGCAATCAATGCTCGGGCATAGTAGCATTGCCACCACCCAAATTTACACCCACGTAACCGATCCTCATCTAAAAGAAGTACACGACAAATTCCAAAGCAATATTTAGCTAATTGCCTACCATCAAAAACAGCCCTCTTTAGGGCTGTTTGCTTTAGTTACACTTAATCTCGCCACTGCTATATTTGACAACGATATCTTTACAGATGTCACCGCCCGTATCAATGGCATACTCTGGCCACCAATTGTAAAGATCAGCATCATTGAAATCACTATTCTGTGCAAGTCGCGCCTTAACGCGCACGTATGATTCTGCCGATTTACCAGTCACATCAACCGATGGCTGGACGCCGTCAAACCATAACGGTTCGTTATGCTCATCGTAGGCCGTGATCCGGAAATGCGTATTGTTGTAGATTGCAGTTAAGCGCAAGAACCAGTAGCGGTTAACGGTATCAAACTTTGGCCGATACGTTAATGAAGTCGAACAGGCATACGCTGCACCGCTATCAGTACAAATAGCACCGGCTAATGGCACGCGTGGACTCTTGTTTGGCTGATCGCTCATTGTGTAGTCTTGAAGATCAAGCATCGGACCAGTTGGATTAGTTAAGTCTTCCTTTTCAACGGTGCGCGAAAACACGTTGACGCTACCGCCCCAGCCTGACTTTGTCGGGCGCAACGATATAATACGATTATCGCGCATCATATCGTTAATTTTAATATTGGTCTTAGCGGAAGGAGTAAATTGGGCGCGCATTACCGCCGGCACCGTCGTATCTTCATGTGAGCTACGCCAATCTTCAAGCTTTGGCAAATCAGTACCATCCAATATCTCAGCCTTGCCGTCGCCGCTTGGCTTGTCTTCAAGCTTGTGCCACGATACTACAATCCGCGCCGCATTTGCTCGCTGCTTTTTTGCATTAACAAACTTAAGTGGAACCACGACCGACCGTCCACCGGTTGACTGGTTCGACAAAACGCCCTCAAAGGTACGCGTCAACGTATTAACCTTTAGACACTGATAATACTGTAATGCTTCGGGCGATTTATCGTTCGTCACGCGTACCCGCCAACTACCATTATCGTTATCGACATTCAGCTTGAACAAACCCGGCGCCGTACTATTTTTAATTGCTTGAATAGTATCATTGCAACCCCGGCCGCTAACAGTTGAATACAGAACGTCACAAAGTTTGTAGGCCTCGCCAGCACCTGGATCATGGATCGGATCGTTCGCTAAACAGTATTTGAGCAAACGCTTAGCATCCTCAACCCCAGCATCGGCCGCAGTACGAGCATTATAGGTAAGGTTATCATTAGTCGAGTTGCGCACTGTACTCATAGTTACAAATGACAAGCCGACCGTCAGCACGGTAAAGACTGCCGTAAAAACGGCCACCATCATCATTGCTACTTGGCCAGATTCTTTACGCTGCATCATATAATTACTCCTCTCTCATATGTGACAATATCAAGTGGTGTGATTGCGCAAAATTGCGCTTTGCTTGGCCGGAACTCATCGCCCGGATCACGCTTGCCATTGTTATTGCGATCAATCCAGTCACCGCACTGCCACCGGCCATTAGGGTCAGAATCCTCTAATACATTTATTTTACCATCTTTCTCGAACACGCGTGTTGGTGAATTGATGCCATTGGTCGAAATTGACCCTGCGATACTAAGCAATGGTATATCAGTTTGATCGCCAATGCCCTGCTGCACCTGTAGAGCTTGGAGTGCTACTCCACTATCTAGCATTGACTGGACATTCGGCGAATTTAACGTTGGCTGCTTATCGGGCTGCTTACAATAGTCCGAATTGGAGTCCTTGATGCGGACTAGTCGAATTGGGAACCGTTTGGCGTCGCTCGCGTCTGCCCAATGGTTCGGCAAACTAGCATATCCGTCTTTCCTTTCGGCGCGTTTAATCTCAGCCTCGATATTCCAGAGATAGCTTACACCGTTAACGCACAAACGATTTTTGTCTGGCAGGACTTGTGAACGGGCGCTATACTTAGCGGCGTCAGCAATATCTAGCCGCATCTGGTGAACCGTAGAATTAATCTTGCTGAGCCACACGCCTTTATTGTAGGTGCCGAGCAAGGCCAACAAGCTAGACGTCAAAAACAGAATGATAAAGCCAATAAATACCAGCGACATTGATACCTCAATAATCGTAAAACCGGCAGCAGAACTCATTAATTGCTTTTTTGTAGACATTACTTACGCTCCAATTTCCCTTCTATATGCATCGTCGTTTGCATACGGCCAAGTGCATCATTACTACCTCGAACACCCAACGGATACCAACAAGCTTTAGCCACAACGTCTACATAAGGCTTACCGGCACCACGCTCCGTATTGGCAAAGTATTCCAACCAGATTCCGCTACCCGGCGTTGGCACCACGCTCAACGCGTGCTTACTACTAAACCGGTTCACTTTTACCGGATGATCTGAGTCGTGTGAATCATAGGTCAAGTAAAAAGCTGTGGCTGGATCCGGCTTGCACTCCTTAGCGTCATTAATGTATAAACGATCGGGGTTAGTTTGCTTTACAGCCTTCACCTTGCTCCACTCGCCAGTTTTACCGCGATCATGGTTTTTGAGATAGGCAAACATGTCCAATTGCGAATTAAGGCTAGAACGAATCGAGGTTCGTTCTGTAGTGTCAAGAATCACTGCCAAATTGTGATCCGACACAATAAATACACTTAGTATTGCCATACCCATAACGGCAATAGCAATCGAAACTTCTACTAGAGTATCGCCTCGCTGTTTCATTCCCTCTCCCCGCACGACTGCATCAGTGCTTTTACGTTAACATTCTTTGGATCAAATGGTGCTGGCGATCGTGAACTAATGTCAGCCGAATTACCATCCAACGGCAAACAGATACTAGCGTTGTTACTATTGATCGATCCACCGTCAGCGGCATTGTTTAAGTAAAGCACCATAAATTTGTTCCGATTGATATCCTTGGGGCTATCGTTAAGCTTAATCTGGCGTTCGGC
>CAMYBM010000014.1 GCA_947253995.1 uncultured Candidatus Saccharibacteria bacterium
GGGTTTTGGCGCTAAGCTGTTTCTGCTGTCTCATGTTTGCTTTTACTCCTCCACTATTTGTTGTCGCTGCACCACCAGCTAGATACTTGCATTATAACACAAGCGCAATAGGATGCCAAATGTTAAGCAAGCCGCCACCTCGCCGAGGCAAAGCCAAGCCATCGCAAGCCCCTTCTACTACCAAAAATCCCCACCGACGTGGGGATTTGGTTTTATAATCTATCAGCTTTGCTCACAACCATCAAGCCGCTCGCCCAAACAGCCAACTACCCCACTAGATCTTTACAGCTTCAGCTCGGGATAAATCTTGCGAGTTACTGGGTCGACTTCATAGCGCATAGTTGGAAATGGCACACCCTCACGCGCCGGCACGCCTTCTAACATCCAGAACACACGCTCGCTGTAGCCCCAGCCACAAGCCGGCGGCATACCGTACTCTAGCATCTCAACAAAGTCAATATCCAACATCATCGCCTCGTCGTCGCCTGCCTCGCGCAACTTCTGCTGCTCCTCAAAGCGCCTCAGCTGGTCAATCGGGTTGTTTAGTTCTGAGTAGCCATTGCCCAGTTCCGAGCCAGCAATCACTGGCTGGAAACGCTGCGTACTGACGCCGTCCGGGTTTGCCTTTGCTAGTGGCGAAATAAACTTCGGCGTATTTATTAGCCAAACCGGCCCCGCCACGTCCTTGCGAATATTCTTCCACAGCTTATCGATGCCACGCGAGAGGTTTTCGCTCTTACCGACTTCAATCTTGTTCGCCCTCAATAGCTCTACCACCTTCTCAAGGGTGACATTGTAAACATCAATGCCGTAGTGCTGCTTTATTACGTCGGCGTAATCCCAGACTTCCCACTCTTTACCGAGATCAACGTCAAACTTGCCAATCTTAAACTTCAGCGTACCAAAAGTCTGCTCGGCTACGTACTTGTACATGCCCTCCATAAACTTCATACCATCGCGCCAGTTCCAATAAGCATGGTACCATTCCATGGCGACATGCTCCGGCAAATGCTCATCGTCAATGCCCTCGTTACGGAAGCGTGGCCCGATATCGTACACACGCTCGTAGCCCGCGCCGAGCAAGCGCTTCAGCGGCAGCTCGTGGCTAATGCGGAGGTACAAATCTTGGTCAAGCGAGTCCATGTGGGTCTTGAAGGCGTTGGCGTCGGCGCCGCCCGTGGTGTGCTCAAGCACCGGAATGTTGATTTCAATAAAGCCGTGTTGGTTTAAGTAGTCGCGCGTGGCCTGCCAGAACTTCGAACGGCGCACAAAGCGCTCCCGCACCTCTGGGTTGACGTTCATGTCAATGTAACGGCGGCGCAAGCGCTGCTCTTTATCGGTAAAGCCCTGCCGGTCAGGCATTGGGCGCAAAGTCTTCACCACTAGCTTGAGCGACGTCACACCAAGCGAAATCTCGCCCGTCTTGGTCTTGATAACTTCGCCGGTCGCCTGCACAAAGTCACCAGTGTCCAGCAAATTGAGGTCGCTCAAACCGAGCTGGTTGGTCTTGCCATCAGTCTCGGCCACCGCGCCAGTACGCAAGAACAGCTGCAGCTGCCCCGTAAAGTCGCGTACCACGATAAACGCCAGTTTGCCGAACTTACGAAGCGACACAATGCGCCCCACCACGGTCTGCGTGCTGCCTTCCAACTGGTCAAACTGCGGCGCAACTTCACCCGCGCCAATCGTGCGTTCCACCTCGGCCGGATACGGATTAAACCCCTGCGCCTTCAGGGTTTCGAGCTTCTTGAGTCGCTCATTGCGATAGTCTGCTAGTGTTGCCATATTGCCTACCATTATACCATATTTCACATTGCATATTGACATAAGTGCATAAATGTGTCAGTATAATAAACGTACGTTTACTACTGTAGTAACCTGTAAGTACTTTACCCTAGGAGGCAACTATGTCTATATTCTCAGGTTATTCTATCAAACGTGGGGAACGGCCAAACGACCCTACATACTACATAGAGGTTTGCAACGTTAATCTGGACAATCGTCCCGGTAGCACAAAAAGTTCCGCCACAATTGGAGCTTGCCACAGTATGATTCGTTCTCCCAGTAGCCGGATAGCCAATCTATTTACGCGTGATGGCTATGTTGACTACCGCAGAGTTAAGATCCCTGACCTTGTTCAAAAGTCAGACGATCTTAAGCATTGGCTCAACGCTGAGTCCTACAAAAAATATCTGGTTCCGGTGATTCAACAAGTTGCGCTAAAGCATCGAAACGCCGTAGCTGAATACAACCTGATAACGTTTCACTCCAACCAGAGAATCTACAACGCCGTCACTGATGACGTTTTGCTGTACGCAGGAAAAATCCTTGCTCCGCGTATCAATAAACTTTGGCGCGACTTTCACAACCAAAAAGGCGCTCTAGTCGAATCTGGTATGTTGTTGCAAGGCTATTCCGGAGATGGCGGTTGTGGCATTCTAGTTTTGCGTGCCGAAGAAGCACAGCCAACTGCTGCCAACTGTCCTGAACGCCTTGAGGTGGTCTGCGTCTACGGCTTAAATAACCAACCTGACAGTTTGCACTATACTTTGAACATTGACACAAGTCGCATCTCCATGAAATAAACTATTGGCCGCCTTCGGGCGGCCAATTCTATTGACAATTCACAGCACTTATTGTAAAGTATATAGAGTATAATCCATTTAGCAATTATAAGTTCTTTACCTAGGAGGTGCCATGTTATGGCCTACTCAAAGATAACGGCTGACGGGATCTGCACAGAAATCTGCAAAACTGACGTAGCAGAAACCTCTACAGCAACAGCTTGCGACGTTTTAATGTCCAATATAATAATGATTAAACGATCACCTTATATTGAAAAGAAGACGCAATACCTGCGCTGTAGCCCCAACGACGTGTTCAACATAATTCCTGAGCTTAGATTGATTGACAGCAAAGAAACGAATCTGAGACGTGTGCTAGATTGCATCCTCAGATATCACTGCCCTGACTGTTATGATATCATCAAGTTTACGCCAACTGCCTATTTTTACAACGCAGTTTCCTGGGATGCAATTTCTGCTATGTCCTACAGACAGCTTCGCAAAGGAGCTCCCGAAACTGCTAAGTATCTGCCGGACGGATTCAAGAATCATGTAGGCGTACTTTTACGCAGTCGTAAGCACGACGAAGCCAATGTTCCAAGCTGCGGCCTGCTAGTTTTGCTAGCTTTTAACGATCCCGAAGAGGATAGCGCACGTTTTGAACTAGTTTGTACTTACGGTCTAGACTATGTTAACTGCGGTACGCAGTACTGTCTAAAACATCCTACACGCAAAACAGCCTAAATCTCTCCTTAATAGCCACCTTTTGGTGGCTATTTCTATTGACATAATACATAATTTGTGTTAAAACAATAGAGTACATTTACTGTAGGTAATGTTAGTACCTTTAAGGGAGGTGCCTATCATGGCATATTGGAAACAAAGTGAACGTAACGGTCTTTGCATCGAGGAGTGCGAACTAAGCACACACTCTTTATCTGATCCGTTGACAGAGCTTCGCACGGTTAAAGCAGCAAAATCAGTTGCTACAAGTTTTCGGTCCGCAAAAGCGAACTTGCTTTCACCATCAAAGTATATAGATACGTATCACGCCAGTAGCTGGGACTCGCTTAGCGATGTCTACTTCTTCGCGCGATCGATTATATCGGACAATGATGAATACGCCAAGGTTATACAAAGAATCGAGGATATTAGCGAGGTTGATTATGATGTCAATATCTTCAAACCATCCATCTTGCTTTTACTTGATCTAGCCGAGGATATTAGAAAGTATGTTCTTCCCGTGCAGCGGAAAACAGCCGGTGAACACGAAAAAGTTTCGTCACATATTCTTGAAACGCTTAAAATGCATCACCGCAACGCAGTTATTGTGCAGGACGTTGAGGCCACTAATGGTATATTGATTGTCAATACACTATCAAATCAAGCTGTAACAAGTGATAACGAAACTACCCTGCCGTCATTCCTACTAATTTGTTCGTATGGTAGCAATAGCGAAGCAGACACTTTGCACTACAAACTAGAATTTTAATATTCTAGTACCTTTTGCCGCTCCTGTTATACAGGGGCGGCTTTTATTGACATATGCGCAATTTTATGTTAGAATAAAACTGTACGATTGCTCTGGTAGTTGTAAGTAGATTTACATGGAGGTATTGCAGTGCATGTTTCATCTTGGAGTTGGACGAACAGTAAGAACGGTCTGACTGAAAATTGCGCAATCTTAGGCAATTATAACTCAGCCGTAGTGGCACCGATCACTATGGTTACCTGCGCTCACGTAATGAGTACGGTACGTTACGGACTAAAGTCACATTACGTCGTCAACAATCATTGCAGCGCGTTAGACCCAAGAGACGTGCTCGATGCCATCGAGCATAACCGTCCCAATAGCATTGAGGCTAACGATTTGTTAAGCGCCTACTACACCATAAAACGGCCCCGAATGTGCTATCAAGGCGCAACTAAATTCACCCCGACCGATTACATGGTGCGCAAATTGATCTTAGACATCATTGGCGAACACGACAAATCAAGCTCATCCGATCAGCCTCTGCTGGCTCGTCATGAACTGAGCAAACTAGACAAACGCAAAGCTATATTGGTGCAAACTGAGCCCAGTCGAAGAAGTCAACCGACTACACTCTTTATGATGCACTGCGAATCAAGCCGCAACGCAAAGTGTTATTTTAACTTTGCGTTTACGTATGGAACTCTGCTTCCAATGTCAACTTTGACTTATAGCTTGAATATCTCTAGTTAAAGCCTCTGGCTTAACGCTAAATAGCCCTGCTAATTTTAACAGGGCTATTTTTAAATCTAAGATTAATTTTGCAACTGCGTAATAATCTCCGGGCCGTCGTCATGCAGTAGCAACGTATGCTCAAAGTGCGCCGCCAAGCTGCCGTCGCGCGTACGAATCGTCCAGCCGTCAGGGTCAAACGCCACGCGCCAAGTACCCAAGGTTGCCATCGGCTCAATAGCAATGGCGTTGCCGGTTGGCACAATCGGGCCAATGCCGCGCTTACCGTAGTTCGGGATGTCTGGCGCCTCGTGCATTTCGCGCCCGATGCCATGCCCGACCAAGTCGCGCACCACGCCCAGCTTTTCCTTCTCTAGTACGGCCTGCACTGCCGCGCCAATGTTGCCCACGCAAACGTCACCGCGGGCGCGCTTCACAGCGTCAATACCAGCGTACAAACTGCGCTCCGTGGTGTGAATCAACATCTTCTTTACCCCAGTTGGCGCCGCATCATCAGTCAACATGGTAAAAGCGCTATCGGCCTTCATGCCGTCAACGTCTACCACCAAATCGAAGCTAATGACATCGCCTGCCTCAAACGGCACGTCATTCGGCACGCCATGTACCACCACGTCGTTCACACTGATGCAAATCACCCCAGGGAAGTTGACATCTGGATCAAGGTAAGTTGCATGTGCGCCGCGCGCCTTGATCTCACGCGCAAACCAAGCGTCAATGTCCTTTGGCGTCACACCTGTTACCACTTCTTGCCGCACGTCACGAAAGAGTGACGCCAGAATTTGCCCCGCTTCACGCATGTGATCAATTTCAACGGGCGTGAAGTTGGCTGCCTTAATGATTCTCATATTGCCCTTCCTGATAATTATTATAAACAGCTACCACTCGATCAAGAACTTCTCCCCTTGAGCCTTCACCGTCAATATGCACCACAGCCGCTCCCCGACCGGCATAATAATCCAAAATCGGCAACGTATCGCTCCGATAACCTTCTAGCCGATGTTCAACCACATCATGCGCATCATCAAGACGGCCACGTTTTGCCAACCGCCGGAATACCTCCGCAGACGATACATCCAGCACAATTACGAGCTTAACAATTTCTTCGTTGCAACGCTGCTCGCCATAGTGTGATAAAGCTTCGGCTTGGTCGATACTTCGCGGATAACCATCCAAAATAGTCCCATCGAGATGGTCACAATCGTCTAAGTTGCGAAAAACGATCTGATTCACTAACGACGGCGGCACCAACTCACCCTGAGTCATAATGTCTGTAATCTGAGGATTGTTAACTGCACGTAACAGGCGTCCTGCACTCAGCCACTTAAGCCCATAGCATACAGCCAACAATTGACTCTGTACCGACTTGCCAGCGCCGGCTGGGCCGAGCAATAAAATCATTGTGCAAATCCCCGCTTAACAGCGGCCGCGATATCACCACCGGTCGCTTGGTGTCCAACTTTGGCACGCACAGTAGCAATTACCCGCCCAAAATCTTTAGCGGTAAAATTGTTCTCCGCTATAGTCTGAGCAACAACCTCATCCAACTCTTTAGCAGAGAGCGGCTTCGGCAAATACGCCGCCAGAATGTCACGCTGCGCCTGTTCGGCAGCAGCGCGCGCCGTATCCCCCGCTTGTTGATAGATGGCGATGGCATCATCACGCTGCTTCACCTGCGCAGCCACTACGTCCAGCACTTGGTCTGTAGTCAAATCAGCTCGGTTGCCTAGCTCAACCTTTTTATACTGCATAGCTGACTTCAGCCCACTAATCGTTAACTTGCGCACCTCGTCGTGTGCCAACATGGCAGCCTTAAAATCTGCTTGTATCTGCTCAATTATATTCATACTGCTATTGTAGCATGAAACTAGCACTCGTCGCAGCCGGTCAATCTGTTAGTTGCCGAACTTCTCTTTAGCAGTTTTGACTAACCGATCGTAAGCCCGCATGGTAGGCTCATAATTATCTACACAAGACGCTAGCGATTTGTTGTATGGTGCAACTTCTTCCAAGTAAAACAATTGACGCAAATAATCTGATGCTGAATCATTTAACCCCAAAAGTTGCGCGCGCATGCCCTCTATATTGGATTGGTTACGTCCAATATGTCTAATCATTTCTTTGGCATCGTTATTTAACACCTCTTCCGTCAATCCAAATTTATTGGCTACACGGACAATTTCATTATCTTTAGCCCGCAACGGGCGATCGACATCGTGTAACACTACGCGAAACGGTAGACTATCGTGGTTAACTGTGCGTAATACCTTGGCATATAGCGCAATATCTTGCCCTGCATCAAGGAAAGCTAGATCATCATCGTAATTTTCTTGCTCCTGTTTAATCTTACGAAAATGCTCACCGTATCGATTGATCGCCTCTAAATTATCAACAAACACATCATACTTATTCGGGTCGTCACTTGATGGCAAAACTATCTGCGTTACCTGTTGGTAGCCTTTATCATCAAAGCGGCACTTGCCCCATACGCCAGACGGAGAAACGTGCACATCATAGAACCCACCTTCATATAGCATCCAAGTAGCAATACTATACAGACTCTCAACGTTTGGCAGAGTATTGTTCATACTGACGATTTTATCCTTCATCCGCCCAGTATAATGGTACACCGTATAATCGCCACTATCGTTTTGAACACCATACGTGTCCATTGCAGTGCTATATGGCACTTTGACTATCTGGTAATTTTTTACACTTGCGTCAACGCCTACTGCCTGCGCATCATCGCCATTATAGAAAGTATCGATGACATTATCAGCAAAAGCCTTCTGTGATTGATTAATATTATCTAAATTTTCACGCCGATCAGCTGGCGCAATGTTCAGTGGGCCGTTGGCATTAAGTGCTGCAGCAATATAGTCTCCTATTTTGTCGCTATCTGCCATACCGTCAACCAAATCATTCTTCAAGACCTTGCGATCGCTACCTTCGTCTGGATCGATTGCAGCAATCTGCTCTACTTCTGATCGAGTAACACCGCGCTCCATACCAATTCGATCTAGATTGCTAATTTTATTATTAGAATCCAACTTCGCTGGCTGCAACCAATTTTTATCTAGCAGCTGATCTAATGAGCAAGCGCCATAATCCGATGGCCCACCGTTCTTGTCCTCAGGCGAAAGCGCATTCTTCGCTTGGTCAAGTAAGTTACCGTTACGATGCGCGGCCCGCGTAACTTCGCTAGTGCCATACGGATCAAGCAAAGATCCGCAACCACTCAGGCTAATTGCCATCAAACCAGCAACTGCCGCGCGCGCACATCGCTTTGCCACCGACAAATGGTTCTTATTTGATACGTGATTATTATAGCTATCTATCATTCGATTACTCCATCTCCTCGCGGAAATAGCCCGCTTTTAATTCGTTCGCTACCGATTCATCATACAACTTGATTAGATTATCAAAGCCTGTATCACTTTCATTCATCAGCTTAGCCGTTGGCAACAAGCGTGTCATGTAAAGCATCTCGCGCAAATCCTTTGGCTTGTAGCTTAATAACGGTACCGCCTTGTTGAACAAATTGGCGCCCAACTGCGTCTGGTATTGCGCAACCATGCCATTATATTTATCTTCAACACGGCCAGCTAGAAAATCTTCCGTCAGCCCAAACTTAGTGGCAACCTTAGTCAACTCGTTATTTTTGCTACTGAGTGGGCGATCAATATTATGCAACACCACCTTGTATGGCAAATGAGTCTTGTTAGTACGGCGCAATTGGTCGGCAACGTAGGCTGGATTGCTCCACAAACCAACCAATTTATGCCTTAGCTTCTCCGATAGCTTTTCCGTATCGTCTTTTGGATCATCATTCGCTCGCCAAGCGTTACCAGTGCTAGCCGTATCAAAGGCTGAATAGCGCAATGGGAACCGGCTTAAATCGTTAGTATCATCAATAAACACATCATACTTACCGGGTTCATCCAATGACGGCAGAATAACCTGCTGCACTTCAGCGTACCCATCTGGCGTCAAGCGCGTCGTACCCCATACTCCCGATTGCGAGTAACCAACGTCATAAAATCCACCTTGTTGCACCATCCATAAGCCAATACTGAAAAGTTTACGCTTGGCTTCATTTGACAAGTTGGTACCGTTATATCCCTCGGCTGGGTCGCCTTCTTGCAAAGTGTGCAACGGTAGCCAACGATTACCCAAAAGTGGTGACTCGTTGACTAAATTTGCAATTAAATCCTTGCGTGCAAGCGACATGCCGCCGTTATTAACAATGGCATACTTATCGGCAAGCTGGTTGACAGCATAAGCTGCCCGCTCATCGTCTCGGGACAAGTCATGAATCTTCAGACCAGCGTCAGGGTTGCCACAATCGAACACCGTATTTTCAAAATCACCCGTACCCTTTTGATCAAACGTATCCGCATCAATGGTATTTGGCAATGCCTTAATTGCTTGTTGGACTTCTGGCTTAATGGTGTAGTCAAGGTTATTATTCGGCTGGGCAAATGATTCGGCGCCCGATTTTGGATCGAAGCCTTTAATATCCGCCTGCGGCGTCAACCAATGCGCGTCAAGCAGTTGATCCAACGATTGCGTAGCATAAAATCCACCATTAGGATTGCTTGAATCAGTTGCTGGCTTCTTCTCTGCCTTAACATCACCTGGATCAGGCTCATCTGCTGCGTCTGGTTGGCTAATGCCGTGCTCGTTTGTCCCAAACGGATTAATGATTGAGCTACAGCCACCCAAACTTAAAGCAGTCAGCACTGCCATAGTGCCGGCAGCTAACCGATATTTCATGTTATTACGCCGATCAGTGTACACCTCGCGGTTCAAACTACAATCTCTCATTTTTGCCGAATCTCCCTTGCATTATGTGTACGTATAATAACATATTTTGCTAATTAGCGCAAGCGAAACCAAAAACACCGCCCCTAAAGCGGCGGTGTATGACAACGCTCTCGCCTCTAATGAGCGCGAGCTAAGCCAAGGCGAATCTGCAAAGTCTTCTCAGCCTTGCGCTGATCGCGGATGATGGCACTGTTGCGACGATCGCGTTTGCTAATTGGCTTGCTAAAACGTTGAGCAGATTTGGCTTTGGTAATTACGCCAGACTGTAATACTCGACGATTGAAACGTCGCAGTAAGTTTTCGTTAGCCTCATGGGCATCTTTTCTCTTCACTGTAATCATATAGACTGTATTTTACCAAATATTCCAGCGTTTGGCAAGGTATTTATAGCAGGCATAAGACCATGCGACTTAGCGGACGCTAGCATACAACGCATAATAAACAAGTGATGTCCTCTATGGCTAATTTTGTAGCGGCGGCGTAAGAGCGACGCGGAAGGCGTCGGTGTCGTCAACATAAGCAGATATATTATTGGCGTAAAACAATCCTGCTCGCAATCCATAGCCGTAGTACCCACCACGTCTAAACCACTTAAAGGACGAGTATACAAAATAAGAGTAATTACCATTCCACTGAGTTCCACTATCACTATGACCGTTGTTAGTTTCGTAGAGAGCCTGACCACCACAAGTATCAAAAGTACAATCGTTCGGTTCAGTAAAATTATAATTGTTAACATATGGCGGATGAGCAGATTTACTAAAATATTCGTCATCGGTACTAGAATTATTTAAGTCACTAGTATAGCTAGCAGCAGCAAATTCCCAGCCGCCGCCAGCCATATCATAGATGCCAGTTGGGTTGTTGGTGGTGCTGGCGAGTTGGCCAAGAGTGCCGTTGTAGGCACGAGTGCCGTCGCTACTACAAGCTTGTTGAGTACCAAGTGAACCGGTACTAATATTTTTGTAAGTTATATACGATTCTGTTGTATTAGCAGAATATGAGCCAGTATCTCCATTAGCATATGGACCGCAACCAGTAGTACCAGAACTAATATTATTATGTCCTGTACCATTAGCATTAATTTGGACACCATTATAGCCGACACCATACTTACTGGCACTTAAGTAAGTGGCGGCACCCCAGTCATTGTTATTTACCATATGAGAACTGAGCCTAGCTAGATGATGGCTATTTTGCGGAGAGATGACATTGTTTCCGCCGACATTTTGCGGGTCATCAACACCAAAAGACTTAGCCATTGAGTATAAAGCGCCAAGGTGACCACTTTCATTGCCATAATCACTATCATCATTATAATCAACATAATAACCCGATATATGGGCTTCATTTGGCAACACAGTTGGCTGTTTAGCAGTGCCAGTCGTCTCAAACTTACCAAACCAAATACCGTTGAGCTCTTTCTTGCCAAAGCTAAAAGCCGGGTGAGTGGACCACGTAGATACCTCACCGCCTGTCAGAGGTAGTTCACGGCTGACACCACACTCAGTGCGGTAATCCTTGCCATTGCCAGTCTTGCAGGCCAGTGGGCGCTTCTTTGGGGTCTTGATATTCTCAAATTTAATATCAAAATTCTGCTCCTTAACTGGTTTGTCCGTACCATCACGACGCATTACCTCGTAGGCGTAACGTGGGACGTAGACCCAGAATCCGAGGATATCAGCCTTGTCAACCACCTTATCTTTGCCTTGGTATTTAACGAGTGCGTCTTTCTTGACCGTAATAGCATTGGCCCATTGTTTTTTACCATAATCATACCAGTTACCCTTGGCGCCTTTATCTTCCGGCTTCGCGAGACTGGTCCATTGGGCGTTGGTGGTGGTACCGGTGTACTTTACTGGTATCATGTTTCTATCAAGGTTAACCAAGCAAGAGCTGCTGTTATCACCCGAACGACACACCTCTGATGGGTCGATTTTTGCTGTGCGCCGTGGCCAATCAACTGGCTTTGGGGCTGGTTTAGCGGTGACGGTATAGGTAATGGTAGTTTGGTAAG
>CAMYBM010000015.1 GCA_947253995.1 uncultured Candidatus Saccharibacteria bacterium
ACGTTGGCGGCGGCGGTAACCCTACGCCAAACCCTACACCAAAGCCGAACCCTAATCCGGAACCTAAGCCAGAGCCTAAGCCAGAACCTAAGCCAGAACCTAAGCCAGAGCCTAAGCCAGAACCGAAGCCAGAGCCTAAGCCAGAGCCAGAGCCAAAGAAGCCGGAGCAGAGTTCATTGCTTAAGGGGAACGACCAAACTGCAATGCGTCCACCAGTGCTAGATACTCCACCGAAGTACGAACCAGCGCCACACATTGATATTAAGCTTGAGCAGGAGCCGAAGAAGAGCTATGTTGCGCCAGATGGCAATATCAAACCAGTTGAGAACACGGGCGATAAGTACGTACCCGCACCGACCGACGAACACGGCAACATTGGTTCATTGCAGGAAGAGCGGCCAAACGATACGCCACGTTAATCTAAGCGAGAAGGGAGATAAGTAGATGAAACTTAACTATAAGAGAATTTGGCAGAGTGTGCCGAAGCGTACCGCTGCCCTTGGTCTTGTGTTGGCGATCGTAATGACACCACTTGCCATTAGCGCGTGGGGCGCTAAGCGACCAACGTATACAATAGAAAAACCAGCTAACTATATTACATTTAACTCAATTACTAACAATCCAAATTATGGCGATGAGCGTAACTTTCTGAGTGTACGCGACCTTGATCGTAAAGAATGGGATAAGGCCAACAAGAACGGCTGGACTGACACGATGACGCTAAAAGAGGGCCATACATACGAGGCTAAGCTTTACGTGCATAATAACGCCGCGGCCAATCTTAAATTGGTTGCTACTAATGCGCGCGCGCACCTTAATCTGCCAGTGAAAGAGAGTACCTTTAGCCGACAGTTTGAAGTTAATGCTTTTTTGTGGAGCGACAACGCTCGGCCAAACGAAATTTGGGACAACATTGTGCTGAAGTCTGATCGCGATTTTCATGTCAAAGTGGTGTCGCAGAAGTACTTCAACAATGCCCGTCCGGAAAAAACTACTAGCGGATTTGATCTTGGCAGCGAGCTTACTAGCGCAACTGGGCGCGGTACAGGGGCTTTGCTTGGTTATGACAAGATGGACGGTAAGATTCCGGGCTGCTTTGCTTACGATGGTTACGTGTCAATTAAGTTTAAGCCGGTATACCGTGTTGTGCCTAAGCCAGATTTTGACGTTAGCAAGTCAGTCGACAAGTCAACAGCTGCGCCAAGCGATGTAATTAAGTACACTTTAAGCTTTAAGAACACAGGTAACGCTAATTTGCACGATGTTGTACTCAAAGATGCTTTGCCGAAGCAGCTTGGCGTCGTCAAAGATAGCGTAAAATCCACTACTCAGTTCACCGGTAATGTGGTAGACGGTCTTAAGTTGTCTATGGTTAAACCTGGCGAAGTGGTTAATATCACTTTCGATGCCAAGGTAAAGGCTGACACGCTAAAATGTGGCGACAATATAGTTACCAACAGTGTGAGCGCTTCGAGTAAAGAAGTGGCGAAAGAGGATAAGTCTAAGCTTAGTAACAATACAGTGTCAACTAAGGTTGTAAAGACCTGCCAGCCAAACGTACCAGAGACGCCAACTCCGAAACCAATCGTACCTACTCCAGCTAAGCCAACGCCAACGCCGACCCAATCGGTTACGCCAAATCAACCGCGAGAGATTGCTCGAACCGGTGCCGACGATGCTATTGGTGCCACTGTGATTTTGACACTACTAGCAGCACTTTCAACCGCGTATCTACGCAGTCGTCACTAGATAGTTGCAAGTAAGCGATTGCTACACCCCGCCTTGGCGGGGTGTTTTGTTTTGGCAAAGTGCTATAATGAAATTATTAAGAAAGGCATAAGAGCAATGAAGAGCTATTCTAGAAGGAACCAAAATAAATTAGTTAAAACTGCGGTGCTAGGAGCAGCTGGTGTCATTATTGTGTTGGGGGCAATTTTTGCGGGATACCATTTTGCGCATCGTTTCGGCACTAAGTCACAGCCGCCAAAAGCTACAACTAGCGAAGCGCAGACTTCATTGCCGCCTTGTCGGTCCGGCGATAGCAATAATCATTGCAAAGTTGATTTGATGGCAGCGTTGGTGCCAGTAGTATATGATGTGAAGGCAGCAAGTAAGTGGCGCGTGCTAGCTCGTCCGGAAGACCCGGAGGCTGTTGGCAAGTGGTATGACTACGGGCAGGCAAAATGGGCCAACGCTGTATCACTGCAGCCCGGTACCATCGATAAATACAAAGGCCATGACTTACCACTTGAGATGAAGGATGTAGCTGCGTTCTGGACGTATGTTCCACGTTACGCCTACGAGGTTCAGCGGCGCGATGTTACCGACAAGCCAGTTGCACCAAATAATTTTGTTGTTCGTTTTGAAACGACAAAGGACCCGGTAAAAGTGCCAGCGGCTTGTAAGATGGGCAAGGACAAAGACTATCGTACGCAGTGTGGGCTAGAGCGCCAATATGACGCCAAGGGTGATAGCACCTGGGCGACGCACCCAGCGTTTACGGCACACGGCAAACAGCTAAGCGGTATTTGGTTGGCTAAATTTGAGGTAACCGGTACAGATCAGATACCAACGGTACTGCCAAATCAGCGCCATATAAGCGGGCAGGATAATTCGGCCAGTACGATGACGGCTATGGCTGGCATAGCTAGCAAGTTAGGCGGTAAGTCGGCTAGCTTGATTTCAGCGGCTGATTGGGGTGCTGCTGCGTATCTTGCCGCTAGCCAGTATGGTGCTGGATACGACAAAGTTCAGCCAAATACGCAGATTGCAGATCATGTAACAGGTGGGCGCCGTGCGGGTCGCCACAGTGTTGGTACTACTGGTTGCGGACCAGCTGCGAACGGTACTACGCAAACTTATGGCGCGAAGGATGCTGATAAATCTGTCCTAGGTGGCGTTTTGGGTACGGCGCTAGCTTGCGATGCACACGATGCTAGTAAGAGTTATGACGGAAATCTTGGCCAGCTAGCTAGCACGACCGGCAATGTTACGGGTATTTATGATATGGCCGGGGGTGGCATGGAATACACGACCGATAACTTCAAATTTGACAAAATGGCACAGTGTACTTGGCAAACTTGCGGTGGACGTGCTTTGTACGAGGTGCAATCCGCTACCCAAAATCGCAACTGGCTAGATCAGCGGGGCGAGTTTTTGCAGCCAGACGCAAAGCACTTAGCTCGTGGTGGCCGTGCGGGCTATTCACATAGCGATCAGCAGCAGGATGTTGATGGCGACGATGGTGACGGCGCTAAACATGGCAAGGCGGGGCTGTTTTATAGCGGGTACATCTTTGGTCTACCGGGCATGTACGACAGTGTGCGCGTAGTGTTGCGCTAGAAAGGCAGCTATTTAGTAATTGAGTCGACGTTGCTTGTGATATAATGATAGCAGTTATGGCTAATGTTATCGCGGTGATTAATCAAAAAGGCGGCGTCGGTAAGACGACAACTGCAATCAATCTTAGCTATGAGTTGTGCAAGCATCATGGCGCGCGTGTTTTGCTAATTGATTTTGACCCACAGGGCAATGCTACCTCAGGCCTCGGTATTGACAAAACGCAGTTGGCCGGAGCGGATCTGCCAAATGGTTTACCAACGATGCTTGATGTTATATCGGGTACAGTTGCTTTAGCTGCGGCTATTCAACCAACTAAATTTAAGAATTTGAGCATTGCACCAGCTACGCCGCAGTTAGCTGACGCCGAGGTTGGACTAGCTAACCTGGAGCAGCGTTTTAGCCAACTTAAGTTGGCATTGCAGCCCGAGCAAGCCAACTACGATTATATTATTGTTGACTGTCCGCCAGCTTTGTCACTGCTGACGATTAATGTGTTGGTAGCGTGTAATTATACTTTACTGCCGGTACAGGCTGAATTCTATGCACTTGAAGGTCTAACGCAGCTACTAGAGACTATGCATGCGGTGCGGCAGCAGCTTAACCCTACGCTTGAGCTACTTGGCGTATTAGTGACAATGATGGACAACCGTACGACTCTGTCGCAGCAAGTCTACCAAGAAGTGTTGAAGCACTTCCCGGGCAAAACTTTTTCCGCCAAGATACCGCGCAATATTCGTTTAGCTGAAGCACCATCACATGGATTGCCAGTGTGGGCGTATGATCGGTTTAGCAAAGGAGCTAGGGCTTACCGGGCGGCAACTAATGAATTGTTAAAGCGGCTCGATGGCGCGAGCTAGTTATGCTATAATATACTTATGGTTAAACGGGGACTAGGCCGGGGATTTGAATCATTAATTCCCACAGAAGTAGTAGAAACAGATTTTGATATCACTGCCGCTGAAGACGAGAAGATCTCAGCAATACGGTTACTGAATGTGGAGGATGTTTGCCCTAACCCTGATCAGCCACGCCGTAATTTTGATGAAGAAGAACTAGCCGAGTTAGCTAATTCTATTAAAGAACATGGCTTGCTACAGCCAATTGTAGTGACACCTAACGGAAGGGGTAAGTTTGAAATTGTCGCCGGCGAGCGGCGATATCGCGCAATTAAACTGGCCGGAATCGATAAAATTTCTGCGATTGTGCGCAAGCTCTCTGATCAACACAAGCTAGAGCTGGCAATTGTGGAGAATGTGCAGCGCGAGGATCTCAACCCACTCGAAACCGCTACGGCGTTCGTTAAGCTACGCAACCAGTTTAATATGTCAAATAGCGACATTGCTAGGCGTGTCGGGAAGGCGCCAAGTACAGTGCGTAATCAGATGCGCTTATTGTCTTTACCTGATGCAGCTAAACGGGCATTGGCTGACGGTAAAATTGTAGAGGCGCATGCGCGACAGATCCTAGCTTTGACTGACCCTAAGCTGCAGCAAAAATTACTCGATTTAATTATCAGTGAACACTGGACGGTTAAAAAGGCAGAGCAGTTTGTTATTGGTTATAAGAATGGCTTAAAGAACGGTAGTAGTGACGTTGTTCAGCAGGCTAAGCGTGCAACGCGTACCCAAACTCCTTTTACAAATAAGCTAGCTAAGCGTTTGGGCTTTAAGAGTGCTAACGTATCGGTTAAGACCACTGCGCGCGGTGGGCAGCTTATTATCAAGTATCGCAATCAAGCTGATCTAGACAAGATTGCAGCTGCACTTAATGTGAAATAATTACAATTAGTTATGCCGCCTATGCTAAAATAGGTAGTATGCAAGCAACAATGAAACCATGGGATGAGCCTCTGCTCCATGAGCAAATGCGCAGCGATGATGATGAGCGGTTCGGCCGTTACACCAAAGATCTAGTACACGGTTTGGAGCTAGTGCGTAAATATCCGCAAGGCGTTACAGTGTTTGGGTCGGCGCGACTTAGCGCCCGAAGTAAGTACTACCAAGCGGCGTACCAGCTAGGTGCAAAGTTGGCGCAACACGGTCATACCGTAACAACTGGTGGCGGTCCCGGTATTATGGAAGCGGCCAATAAGGGCGCGTTTGACTGCTGTGGTCGTAGCGTTGGTCTAAATATCAAGCTTGATATGGAGCAAGATCTCAACCCATATACAACTGATTCGATGGCGTTTCACTACTTCTTTGCCCGCAAAGTCATGCTAACCTTTAGCGGCAAGGTGTTTGTGTTTTTCCCCGGGGGGTTTGGTACGCTGGATGAGTTTGCGGAAATTCTGGAGTTGATCCATACAGGAAAGATCCCACACGCGCCGTTGTTTTTGTTTGGAAAAGAATTTTGGCAAGGTTTGGATAAATGGTTTGCTCAATCCATGGGCAAGTGGCAGTTAATTGAAACTGGCGCTAGCGGTGAAATGAACGAAATGATTACCGATCAGGCGGCAGATTATGGCAAGGTGCGCGTTGCGCGTGATTTATATCGTATCACAGATGATGTTGATGAAATTGTTCAGGCCGCTGACGATACCGATCCGCAAGATATCGACGAGATTGAGCGTAAGCTAGCCTTATGCAAACATTTTAAGGGTCATGATTTTGCGGACAATAAATAGGCGCATTACAGATGACGGCCAGCGGTGAATATAGTATACTATTAGCATGAAGGATGAGCTACGGCGTCGACTGAGTGCTTTGTGTGGTCTGATTGAGCAGTCAACGCAGCAACTAGGGCTTGCTGCTAAGCAACAGCAATTGGCTGAGTTAGAAGAGCGCGCCGCCGCTCCGGAGCTATGGAATGACCCAGTTAAGGCGCAGCGGCTGATTAAACAGTTGGCTAATTTGAAGGCAGCCGTTCAGCCTTGGGTGGTACTCAAGGCGCAGAGTGCGGACTTGTTGGAGTTACTGGATATTGCCGATGCTGATTTACTGCCAGAATTTACGGAGCAGATTGATGCTATCGAGCGTGACTATCACGACCTCAAGACTGAATTGCTATTCACGGGCAAATATGATCAAGGCGATGCTATTATTCGCTTAAGCGCTGGTGCCGGTGGCGATGACGCCCAGGATTTTACCGCCATGCTTGAAAGAATGTATTTACGCTGGGCGGAGCGGCACCATTTCAAAACGCAGATTTTGGAATGCAGTAGCGGAGAGCAGGCTGGTGTTAAGACTTGCGTTATAGAAGTATCGGGCAGTTACGCCTATGGTTGGCTTAAAAGCGAACATGGCGTGCATCGGCTAGTGCGACTTAGCCCATTTAATGCCGAATCGCGCGAGACGTCATTCGCATTAGTTGAAGTCTTGCCGAAGATCGATCAGCCAGATGCAGTGAAGTTGGACGATAAAGACTTGCGCATTGATATTTACCGTAGTTCGGGCAAAGGCGGGCAAGGTGTGAATACTACTGATTCTGCTGTGCGAGTGACGCATTTGCCGACAGGGATAGTTGTTACCATCCAGAATGAGCGTTCGCAGATTCAAAATAAAGAGAAGGCGCTTGAGATCTTGCGAAGCAAGTTGGCACAATTGCAGCTTGAGCAGCATGCTAGTAGCATTGATCAATTGCGCGCCGGGGAAAGTGCTAGTTGGGGCGCGCAGATCCGTAATTACGTTTTACATCCGTATAAACTAGTTAAAGATACACGTACTAAGTGCGAGACGAAGGACCCGGATGCTGTTTTTGATGGCGAGATCGATCTTTTCCAGAAAGCTTATCTTGAGCAGAACGGTTAAGGCGAAGGCTATTTGTGTGACTTATATTACAACTAAATCAGCATAAAAGTTTGGACAATTTAGCCATAAGTGATATAATTATTGCATAGTCTGGAGACAAAAAGACTACTAGTAATTTCAGAAAGGTGTTTTTTCGGTAATTACAGGTATATTACAAATAAAATTAAGCAAAGGAAAAGATGAATAGAGGGGTAATAACTGGTTCGGGCAAGCTAGATATCAACGCTGATCGACGGTCAGCTGCGCGTGCGCGCCTCAATAGTAGAATGCAGCAGCTAGACGGTATATCTTTTGATACCGATCACAGCAAAGAGTCATTATCGCGCGAACAATTGTTGCAGACATTAGCTAAAATGGATGGGCGCTCAAGCGTACGCGAGCGGGCTAATCATGCCACGATGTCGCGCAACAGCTTCACGACGCGGTCAAATTATGTAGTTTGCAGTGTTTACGATGGGGTTAAGCCTGTAGCGGCTGCTAAGCCGGCACCGTTGCCGGTGACAAAGCCGACGGCTCAACATGATGTTATTAAGTCTGCCCAAGGCTTGAACCGTGTCTTGCCAACGATGCAATCAATCCGTTCAACGATGGAGCCTAAACCACGATTAGCGGCAGCTAAACCGGCGACCGCTACCCCTCAAGCTGTTCGCCCGGCAGCAACCTATCGTCCATTCAAGCCAATTGCCCAGGACGCAACGCCGCAAATTAGTCGACATCATACGGCACTGGCGAACTCTTTGCCTTTTACGATGCGCACCAATCAAGCTAGCGTTGCTCCAGTGAATTACGTGGCTGCTAAGCCAGCCGCTAACCCATTTGTTAAGTCGGTTACCCCACAACCAGCTAAGCCAGAGGTAACTCCAGCTAAGGCAAAAGAACCAGATCAGGCTAAGCCTGCTGTTGCGCAGGTAGTTAATCAGGGCAACCCGTTTGCTCCATTGCAGATTAAATCATCGGATCAGGCAGCTTCTACTGCTAAGCCGGCCAAAAAATCGAAGCCAGCTAAACGCGCCAAAGCAGTACAGCGTAAGTTTAACGCTCTAAACCTTAAGCGTCAGTTTGAAGCTGTACAAAAAATGTTGCCGCAAGCTAAGCAACTTTTGGCTACTTCTTGGAGTATTCCACTTGGCAATGTTGCAGCTAAACCAGCAGTTAAGCCTAGCAAAGTAGTGGCAGCAATTGCTGAGACTAAGGCCGCAGCCAAAGATCCAGTAGTTGACAATTTTACGATCAACCCATCTGGTGCCGCTGCCATTCCGGCGCCGAATCTCTTCAACCGTTTGCTTGGCGCTAAGATATCGATTAACTTTAAGTTTAATCGTGCGCGTGTGTTGGCGGTAGCGCGTTACGCCGTTGTTGCGGTCGTGCTTGGTGTAAGTACGTTTTTGGCTTGGGATACCTATCGTACAAATAACTATGTGCAAAACAACTTTGGGAGCGCAGCGCAGACCATGTCAATTGGCGGCACCAACCCAAACAACGCTGACAAGACGGCGGTGAGCAATAGTGAAATGGATAATTACAGCGTGGCGCCAGATTTGCCGCGGCTGATCTCGATTCCATCGATTGGCGTTAAGGCGCGCATTCGCACCGTCGGTGTTAATAGCCAGGGCAATATTGACACGCCTAAAAACCTAAATGATACAGCATGGTACGATGGCTCGGCTAAGCCGAACCAAAATGGTCAGATGTTTATCGATGGGCACACTTCATTTAGCAAGACGATTGCGGCTGCCTTTAATGATCTGGGTAAAGTACAACCGGGCGATCAAATTTTTGTTGAGGCGGGTAATCGCAATCGTTTTACCTATCGTGTTACCGGCATCGAAACAGTTGACGCCAACAAGGTTGATATGGGTAAAGTACTTAACTTGCAAGATGCTACCCACAAGGGTCTAACTCTAATGACTTGTACAGGTAAGTTTAACTATCGTACCCAGAGTGCTGATAAACGTTTGATTGTTTACGCAGTACAAGTAGGGACGGGCGCATAGGTTGTCTATGGCAGAACGGTCAATGATCTTGCTCGACCGCGTTAGTCGACGATTCGATAATAATTCGCCGCTAGCGCTTGATAAGGTTAGCTTGAGTATTGCACCGCGTGAGTTCGCTATTATTATTGGTGCGTCCGGCGCCGGTAAATCGACCTTGTTGAAGATGTTAACGCGCGAAGAAAAGCCAGATAGCGGCAAGGTGATAGTTGGCGGAATTGATTATGATTACCTTGACGATCGCGACATCCCACTTTTGCGGCGGCGTATAGGTGTGATTTTTCAAGACTTTAAGTTGTTGCCAAATCGGACGGTATTTGAGAATGTAGCTTTGTCGCTAGAAATTTCTGGCCATAGCAATAAGGAGATCCGCGACAACGTGCCGCGCATGCTTGAGTTGGTTGGTTTGCGTGGTAAGGAGCATAAGTTCCCACGTCAGTTATCCGGTGGAGAGCGCCAACGCGTGGCAATTGCGCGAGCGATGGTGCGTCAGCCAAAGATTTTGTTCGCGGACGAGCCTACGGGTAACTTGGACGCTAAAAACACTTGGGAGATTGTGCGCTTACTAGTTAAAATTAATCATTTTGGCACGACCGTCGTTTTGATTACGCATTCAGAGGATATCGTGCGGCGGTTAAATACGCGAACAATTAAAATTGATCACGGCAAAATCGTAAGCGATGTGCCGCGGGGAGGTGTACATGCCGCTAAGTAGTAGACGAGCAAGGAGCCAAGTTGGCGTGGTTAAGCGTCGCTTAGTCAATCCGCAAAGCCAACGTACGCTTTTGACAATGCGGCGCGTATGTTCTTATGGTGTCAGAAATTTTGTCCGCAATGCTTGGCTTAGCATTGCCGCTACGAGTGTCATGGTAATTACTTTGATTATTATTTTTCTGACTGGTATTGCTAGTTCAGTGCTGGACGAAACCATCGAAGCACAGAAGAACAAGATGGACATCTCGATTTATTTAAAGCCTGAAATTGCCAAAAGCGAATTAGACAACTTAGCCGAGGATTTGCGTCATCAGCCAAACGTAACGAGCGTTAGTGTATCGGACTCAGAAGCTGAGCGCGATATCTTTGTCAACAATAAGAAAGCAAATAAGGTAGTTATGGATGCACTGCAAACAATTGCCGAGTCGGGCGTAAAGATGGACCTGCCGGCTGTTCTGCACGTGAAGCTACAAGATTATAGTAAGCGTGATCAACTAGGCCGATATATCACTAGTAGTAAGAGTTTCGGGAAGTGGATCGATCATAGCAGCATGTCATCACAAGACATTGAAACGCGGCAAAATACTATCAAGCGGTTAGCCGAAATTATGGGCTACGCTGGACAGGTTGGCCTGATCATGGCGGTCGTTTTTGTGGTGATATCAGTTCTGATTATATTTAATACCATACGAATGACGATCTTTAGTCGCCGCGAAGAGATTTCAATGATGCGTTCAATTGGAGCGGACAACTACTTTATCCGGGGGCCGTTTTTGGTAGAGGCTAATCTGTATGGCATCATCGCTGGTATTTTGACGGTCATTGCTGGCTATATGTTGCTGCTTTACATACTTCCAGGCATGGGCGGCTACGTTGAGGTTGGCCGTACAATGCAGCTGTTCAAACAGTGGTGGCCAGTTATTTTGCTTGGCATGATGGCTATCGGCATGATGATTGGTAATGTAAGCGCGCGCATGGCAATGCGTCGTTATATGAAGTAGGGGAACTATGCAGTACGATATTAAACGGCTAACGTTGGGTTGGGCGCCAAAGACTATTGCATTGCTGGTCATTACTTTGACTATGACCGCTGTTTTAAGTCCTGTATTGTTGGTATCGCACACCGTTAGTGCTAGTACTCGCAGACAGGAGAGTAGGGCCGGCGCTGATAATTTGACAATCGATGTTGCAGCCTCGCAACCTTTCACCTACAACTCTACCTCCGCTCTCTACACTACAACCGCCAACCTCCACGTTACCGCTACCAAGCCCTATGGCTTCAACCTCACAATGCAAGCTACTAGCAATGCCCTGACTAATACGCTAAACTCCTCCCACCAAATCCCTAGTCTCACAACTAACAACCAAGCCTTAGGTACTAACCAATGGGGCTATACTCTAACTAACCCAGACACACTATCTCACTCCTCTCGTTTTAATCCCATCCCGACAGCTTCAACTACGCCAACTACCGCTACCATCCTTGACGTAGCCCCAGCTAATCCAACCCA
>CAMYBM010000016.1 GCA_947253995.1 uncultured Candidatus Saccharibacteria bacterium
GTATTATAGCAAAATAATACTAGCAGAACAATAACCCTCTGCTAAAACTATAAACCTATTATATAACCAAAGCCAACCATTACGCCATCGATTATTTGTTGCATCATGTTGCCCAGAATATCACCGCAAAACAAAACCAGCATAAGCACCAACCACAAGCCACAACGCTCTTCGATGAATGACATTACCCGCTGTACAGCAGCCGGCGCAACGGCAAAAAGTACTCGCGAACCATCTAGCGGCGGTATTGGCAAAATATTAAACGCAAAAAAGCCCAGATTAATTACTACGGTGTAATACAGAAACAGCACCGCTATTTGCCGAATTATATCCGATTGCACTCCAATCTCAAATGGAGATATATGTAATAACGCCAAAATCACATAAGCTAAAAATGCCAACAACAAATTTGTCATAGGGCCAGCCAATGCTACTAATGCCGCCCCAAGCTCGCCACCCTTAACCCGATCAGGGTTAAACGGTACCGGCTTTGCTCCGCCAAAAATTGGTAAACGAAAAATAGCCAATAATACAGGCAAAACAATGGTCATTATCGGGTCAATGTGCCGCAAAGGGTTGAGTGTCAATCGCCCCGATAGCTTGGCAGTCGTATCCCCTAACCAATAAGCTACCAGACCGTGCATCAACTCATGCAATATCATTGATATCAACGTAACGGTAATTACGACACCGATAATTAACCACGTATAGGGAGAGGTAAAACTCAACATGCTTGTTATTATAACATAAGCTATTCTCTAATTAATAAGCTCCGTGCGATCACGGAGCTTATGGGGCTTATTAATTACTGCAAAAACTATTCAGTAGTTACAGGTTTACTGCTAGTGAACCCTTTCTTGCGTAAGGTCTTAATAGTACTAGCCGCCAATAGCAAGCGTACTTTATGTCCATTAACATAAAAAGTTTTCTTCTGTAAATTCGGCTTAAAGGTGCGCTTAGTGTGACGCATTGAGAAGCTAACGTTGTTGCCGCTCATAGCACCCTTGCCGGTGATTTCACATCGTGCCATTACAATAATCTCCTTTTGTATAATTTA
Source organism: uncultured Candidatus Saccharibacteria bacterium (assembly GCA_947253995.1). GTDB lineage: Bacteria > Patescibacteriota > Saccharimonadia > Saccharimonadales > Saccharimonadaceae > Nanoperiomorbus. Next base: position 1,058 of record CAMYBM010000016.1, read on the forward strand.
CTCTACTTAAGATTATCAGATAACCCAAGCAACGTCAAGTAATCGGCTTAGTCCTACTTAAAAACTAATAGTCCATGCAAAAAGCCGCAGCCTAAAACTGCGGCAGCGACAGCTACGTGATGTAACCTAGTTATTTATAAGCTCTTTATCGATCTTTAAAATCGAGATTGAGGCTCCTCCATAACTTCGAATTTCCACCACAGCAACTCCTTTAGGATACTCCACGCTCTTTGCTGTCTGACTAGATAATATCATAAGCCCATTATTTTTTAAATAGGCCAATAACCGCCAGACTGTGGAAAACTGCGGCAAATTATATGGCGGATCAGCAAAAATTATATCGTACTTATCTGAAGAATCGCCATACTTCATCCAATTTGCTACAGTTGTACAAACTACATTACAATCGTTGCCCGCATCTAATGCAGCGATATTCTGCTTTAACGATTGCTGAGCCTTACGATCACGCTCAATAAAGGTCACCCTACTAGCACCCCGGCTAAGCGCTTCAAGTCCAACCGCACCAGTTCCAGCGAAGGCATCCAAGATTTTAGTATCAGTTAATGTAGTTCGTGCGTTCAGCATTGAAAAAATAGCATTGCGAGCGCGTTCGCTCATCGGGTGTGTTGCTTGGCTAATCTCACCAGGCAACCAACGGCCGCCCCATTTACCTGAAATTAATCTCACCTTTGACATATTTTACCTAATTTAAAGTAGTAACTTTCTGATAGCGTTTAATTATATGAGCTAGCTCACGATAATTGTCTAAATACTTATCATCCGCTACAATACGTGCAGCAATTTCATCCGCGCTACTAGCAGCATCATGAATCAGCTTCGTATCAGCAAGATCAGCTATCTTTAGATTAGTTTCGCCATGTTGCATAACTCCGTAAATCTCACCAGCTCCACGCATCTCTAAATCAACCTGCGCTAGATGAAACCCGTCATTGCTCCGCTCCACTTCGCGCAACCGACGCGACGGCTGTTTGGTGTCACGCTGACACAAAAAACAGTATGACGCATATTGCCCACGGCCAACACGGCCACGCAGTTGGTGCAATTGTGCCAGCCCAAAGCTGTCCGCATCTTCAATCACCATAACCGTAGCATTAGGTACGTCAACGCCAACTTCAATCACCGTTGTTGCTACTAAAATATCCGTCTCGTGTTGCTTAAATTTGAACATGGCATCGTCTTTTGCCGACGGCTTCATTTTACCATGCAAGATACCGACCCTATAGCCAGAATAGATTTTAGCAACTTCTTTATAGAGTGACTCCGCGCTCTGCTTTTCGCTCATCGTACTATCCTCAACCAACGGCGTCACGTAATACACCTGTCGACCATTGGCTAATTCCTGCTTAATTTTATTTACCATATCCAACCGCTCATTTGGCAAAATAATCTTACTTTTTATTACTTGTCGCCCCGACGGCAATTGATCTATTACTGACACATCGAGATCGCCAAACACTGTCAGTTGTAACGACCGCGGTATTGGCGTAGCGGTCATTGCTAAAAGATGCGGCAGATGTTTTTCGTCAGTTTTAGCAAGTAAATCTTGACGCTGCTTAACACCAAAACGATGCTGTTCATCAATAACAACAAAACCAAGTCGACGGAATTTAACTTCCGGCTGAAATAGTGCGTGTGTACCAATTACAATTTGTGCGTCACCCGCCGCAATGCTAGACAAAGTTTGTTCTCGCTGCTCGCCTTTTGTCGATCCGGTCAACTCGCAAATTTTGACACCAAGATCTCCCAGCAAATTACGAAATGTTGCCGTATGCTGTGCAACTAGTACTTCGGTTGGCACCATTACGGCCACTTGATAACCTCCAAGCAAGGCTTGATAAGCCGCCAATGCTGCAACCACAGTTTTGCCAGAGCCAACATCGCCTTGCAACAAACGATTCATCGGATGTTGCCGCTCAAAGTCTTGGATAATTTCCCATAGCGAACGCTTCTGCGCCAACGTCAGTTGGAAGGGCAAGCGCTTCAGTAAGGCCTTAATCTTAGCTTGGTCAAATTTAATAACAAAGCTCTCCAAGTGCATATTAGTACTACGGTTAAGCTTAGCCGCAAGACTGACCGCAAATACTTCTTCAAAACCAAGACGACGACGTGCCGCTACTAAATTATTTCGGTTACTAGGAAAATGCACCTGCCTTAGCGCCCATGCTCGGCTACATAGTCCCTGGCTAGTCACAACTTCATTAGGTAAATCTTCTGGCACAAACTCCAGTAAGGGGCGGATTTGCTCCATGACCTTATAGATCACACTAGGTTTTAGCCCATGACACATGCTATACACTGGCCTAATCTGATCCGATTCAACCGGCAAATCACTCGCCAACGCGCACGATGGCGCTGTCAGTTGATAGCGGCCATACTTCAATTCAAAATTTCCCGCAAAAACAAACTCTTTGCCACTTTTTAGCTGATTCACGCGGTAGGGCTGGTTAAACCAAACAGCATTAATCTGTGTACCGTCATTGTCCTCCAAGACCGCTTTAATTATCGTCAGATTGCCGCGAATATGGCGAGATTTCACATCTACGGCGCGAGCGCGTAGCGTTACCTTGCCGGGAACTAGATCTGCTATCCGACTAGCACCGGAATAGTCCTCATAACATCGCGGCAAATTATTAATTAAATCAAATACTGTATGCAACCCGGCTGCCTTAAATTGATCTGCCAATTTAGGGCCAACCCCTTTAATTTCACCGACGCTAGATAAAAGATTCATTTTGCCATCACTTGTTTAATCAATAGCTTAGTCTTTGGCTTAACCGCATAGCCTAAGGCGTAAACCAATACATTCACAATAAACCCAAGTATAGTCCACGCCATTGGCCATAGGGCAAGCGCTGGATTAAAAGTAAGCCAAATCATCACCAAACAAGTCAGCCAGATCGCCGCCGCTAAGGCAATCTGCGCGTATATAACATTAATTTCAAAAGCGCGCTGTAAACGGGTTGTTAACGCCGTAATAGTATAGAACGACAGCAATGCCAATAGCGCTACTAACGCGACAGGGGTTATTAACATAGCAAAACGTGACCAGCCATCCAAGTTGCGAAATAGCCAGTTAAAAAAGAATATCTTACCAAGCGACACTTCAACCAGCGGCGGGGCAAAACCTTGGCTTAAGGCATATAAATAATTGTTTACAGTATCGAGAGCGCCCGTAAAATATAAGAAAGCGGTTACGCCAAGAACCAGCAAAGCAAAAAACGACATTAGCTGCGCTATGTAGCGCAAGGTGATCGCAACTGCCCGCTGTAATAAATTAAGCAGGTACGCTCGGGCGCTAAGTTTACGCTGCTGGCATGCCTGCAAAATCACTTTGCCGTAGCTACGTTGTCTTGTTCTGCCCATCCCCACCATACTATTTAGCTAGAGCAAATCGATTTTTGCCACGACGAATTAAACTTGGCACAGTTAAATCGCTATCTAACGTTGCCTTCATACCATTTATAGTAATAGCGCCTTGTTCGATTAGGCGACGAGCTTCGCTTTTGCTGCTGGCTAGCGCCCCGCCGACGACCGCATCAATGACACTGCCACCAAGCTCTACCGTAGGTATCTCATGCGATAGCAACTCTAGATCATCATTACTTAAGTTAGTAGCATTAGACTCCTTAAACATAACATCTGTAACGCGTTGCACTGCAGCAAGCGCGATCTTCCCATGGACTAATTCTGTCACCTCTTCAGCCAGCCTACGTTGCGCAACTCGGCTAGCCGGCTCAGCTGCCTGCTGAGATGCAATAGCCTCAATTTCATCCTTACTCAAGAATGTGTAAATCTTTAAATAATCTATTACGCCGGAATCATCTACATTTAGCCAAAACTGATAGAACTTATACGGGCTTGTATACTTTGCCTCCAGCCAAACCGCCCCAGCCTCTGACTTGCCAAATTTCTTACCCGTGGATTTATTAATCACGAGTGGCATGCCAAAAACATTAACCTTTTTGCCTTCTAATTTACGGATTAGCTGCATACCACAAGCGCAGTTACCAAACTGGTCAACCGCACATAATTCCAGCTCCGCGTTCTTAGTCTTAAATAAATGCCAGTAATCATACCCCTGCATTAGCGTATACGAAAACTCAGCATAGTTTATACCCTTGCCATCTTTACCGATGCGCTGTTTAACAAAATCCCGATCCAGCAACTGGGTCATCGAAAATTGCCAACCAATATTACGCAAAAAATCAACAAAATTTATATCTTTAAACCAATCGTAATTGTTGACAATTTCAACATTCGCCCCGCGAAAAATCCGTTCAAACTGGTTCCGGATCCCACTGACATTATGCTCGATTGTTTCAAGTGACATTTTGCTACGCGTCTCATCCTTACCATCCGGATCACCTCCAGCCATGCCAGTTGCTCCACCTGCTAGAATAATACCCTTCCAACCAGCTTTAATAAACCGCAAACAAAGAATCATTGCCGCCAGATTGCCGATCGTCATGCTGTCTCGGCTAGGGTCGGCACCGAAATAAAAGGTTCGCCCAGGTGCATCTAATTCGCTCAAATTCTCTACCGTAGTCTGGCCAACCAGCCCACGCCACTTCAACTCTTCGCTTAACTTCATAGTATTCATTTTACCATAAATTAAACGAACCACCTGCCAGCAAAAACTAATTGAGCTTACATTCACAACGTGCTAAAATGGTAATGTTAAGCGAGAAATGAGGGTAAGATTTATGAGAAAAAAGCCATCGGAGCGCGTTGAATCCGGCGAAAGAAAATTCACCACCTACTCAAACCTGACGCGTGAACAAAATAAAAGCAAGTGGGCTTTGCGACGCGAACGAAAAAGCCGCGCTCGCGCCGAGTATCTTGCCACACTACCGAAAAATCCTCTTAAGCGATTTTTGTTCCACTTTCAACCAAAGCGCATGGCAAAATTTTGGTTCTCGATGAATGGTCTTAAAATGCTTGGCAAAATCTTTGGCGGATCTTTAGCCGCTATTGTCGCCTTGCTCCTCATTGCATTTCTCTACTTCCACAATGAGCTAAAATCATTGCAACCGTCCGAACTGAACAAACGCATTCAAACTACAGTTACAAAGTACTACGACCGTAACGACAAGCTACTTTGGGAAGACTCTGGCGATGGTTCCTACCGGCTTGTAGTAAATTCAAATCAAATTAGCAAATATATTAAAGACGCGACTGTCGCTATTGAGGATAAAAACTTCTACAATCACAGCGGGGTTTCGATCACTGGCACGTTTCGCGCATTATTAAATAATGTCTTCAAATCTGGCAGTACGCAGGGTGGTTCGACTCTTACTCAGCAGCTGATTAAACAGGTCTTTTTCGCCGACCAGGCGGGCAACCGCGGTATTGGCGGTATACCACGCAAGATCAAAGAGGCTATTTTATCAGTCGAAGCCGAACGAATCTACAGTAAGGAACAGATTCTAACAATGTATCTCAATGAGTCACCTTATGGTGGGCGACGCAACGGCGTAGAATCAGCTTCCCAAACCTACTTTGGTAAATCAGCAAAAGATTTAACTATTGATGAAGCTGCCCTGCTAGCGGCAATCCCACAATCGCCAACTACCTACAATCCTTACAACACGCGCGGCAATCCTGCTCTGCTAAATCGCCAACGAACAGTAATCGACTACATGGCAGAACAAGGCATGATCAGCCGAGAGGAAGCCGACAAGGCAAAGACTATATCAACTCTAGACAAGCTGAAGCCACAAGCCCAGCAGCTAGCTGGGGCTAAAGCTCCTCACTTTATTCAAATGGTTAAAAATGAATTGTCCGAAAAGCTTGGGGCCCGAGTGATCGGTCAAGGCGGACTCTCTATTAAAACAACACTTGATTCTAGGGTTCAAAACAAACTAGAAAGTACAATGGATAGCTTATTCAATGGAAAATTATCCGGCTTACACAAACGTTACGGCTTCGATAATGCATCCTTTACAATGATCGACAACCAAACTGGGCAGATTCTTGGCGTGCAAGGCAGCCGCGGTTACAATTACCCTGGATACGGAGCCGTCAACTCAGCTACATCGTTCATCCAGCCTGGTTCATCAATTAAGCCACTAGTGTATGCTTCGCTTATCAATAACCAGAATAACCCTAACGGCAATTTTGGAGCAGGATCAATCATCCCAGACACTCCGATACCACAAAACATTTATCGTACTACTAGCGGAAATTCCGTTAACAATGCTGACGGTAGATTCAAGGGCAACTTGCCAATTCGTAAGTCACTTGGTGGATCGCGTAACGTACCGGCCATTAAAGCTATGGCGCTAAATGGCGGGCCCGAACCGACCTGGAAGACTATTCACGAAGCTGGCGATATTAGTTACTGTACAGATGGTGCAGATAAACGCTCTGGCCTAGCCTCAGCAATTGGTGGATGTGGTGTCAAACAAGTTGAACATGTCAACGCCTTTGCCACTCTAGCCCGCAACGGGGTTTACAAGCCTTATAGCACAGTTTTGGAAGTAAAGAATACACAAAAAGAGACCTTGTACAAGTGGAAAGACAGTAGCAAACAAGTCTTAGACCCGCAGACAAGCTATATTATCAGCGACATACTCTCTGATGACAACGCACGCAAAGATACCTTTGGCTGGCGTCCAACCGGCTTTTACTTTAAGAATATTAAAACTGCAACTAAAACTGGTACAAGTAACATTGGCAACAGACCGAAGGACATTTGGATGATGAGCTACACGCCAAAAGCTACTTTATCTGTTTGGGCGGGCAATCACAATCCATCAGCATTGCGCGGTAACGCCGATGGTATGTCACTTGGTCCAGTAATAGCTGATATAACGCAAGATATTTACGCTCAATTTAAGCAAAGCGGCGAGTACAAAGATAATGATTGGTTTAGTCGACCGAATGGCGTTCAGGATCTAACCGTTGACGGAGCTCGCGACCTCTATCCATCGTGGTACAATAAAGACCAAAAAACTAGCAGCAAGCAGCAGGTAGCATTTGACCGTGTCAGTAAGCGTCGTGCGACGCAGTGTACGCCAGATGGCGCACGTGAAAATCTTGATGTAATCAAGACTACCGACACATTATCTGGCAAAACAACACTCACCGCTCCCGACGGCTACAACATCGAACAGTACGACAACTTCCACAACTGTAGCGACATTAAACCTTTTATTTCAGACGTAACCATAGTTGCGCGTAAATCTAGCGATAACAAAAACTATGTCACCATATCAGTTATCGCCAAACCGGGTACTAACCCACTGTCCGGCGCATCTCTCACTATTAATGGGCAACAATATGACGCTAGAATAAATGGTGCATCCTGGGATGTCACCCTAGAATCCAATTCCAGTTCGTATAGCGTGAAGGCCACCGTGACCGACCGAGGATTCTATACCGCAGAGCTAACTAAGACTCTGCCAGCGCCGGCGCGCGTCTAGCAATTATGCTATTGTAGAGGCTCTTCATCCAAGATTAAAACTACGCTTGAAAACACTAACTATAAATTAATCACCTCCGCAAGAATCTTTGTGCGGAGGTGAAACGTTAGTAAGCTACTTTTATACAATGTGCCTATTATTTCGTTTTCTGCGCATGAGAATTGGCAAGTTTTACCATATCGCGTTCAACCTGCGAAGGTTCAACCCGCTTTAGGGGTGGTTCATATTTGCGATCTGAATGGTATGCCGGCGCAGCTTTAATGATGGTCTTCGTAGGCTTTTTCCCATTAGAACGCGCTGAACGCTTCAACGTTGATGTAACATCCTTTCGCAGCTGGTTCTTAATTGCCTGACGCGCCTTCGCCCCATCGACTAAAGGCATGGCGAACATCATGCGACCAGCTTCAGTCTGCAGCGAACGCGTAATCTTAACTTTCATCGTTTCGCCAATCTTGTCTCTAGCCTCCTCAACCACAACCATTGTCCCATCCTCCAAATATCCCACAGCTTGGTTGCGACTTGAGCCAGCCTGCAGAATAGTAATGGCTACAATATCTCCTGGGAAATACTTTGCCCGCATTACTTGAGCAATTTCGTTAACATTAATCACTGGAACGTCCATAGCCTTTGCTACTCGATTGAGATTAAAGTCAATTGTCGCAATTGATGCGTCATAATTCCGCGCAAGATCAAGCAAGCGCTCATCAACGCCGCCTGCTCCAACGCGACCATCATTAACAATAGCTACACTCACCGTATCCATTGCCTTTAACACGCGAACGTTTTCGAGGCCTCGGCGGGCGCGTATGCGCTTTTCATGATCCGCTTTATCGGCCAACAACTGCATCTCAACCACAACTGACCGCGGGATAATAATCTCCGCAGTAATAATTCCCGTTTTGGCTAGATCAACAATTCTACCGTCCATAATAGCGCAAGTATCTAGCAGTATAGAACCACGCACTACTTTGAGTTGTCTCTGCCTCAACTTAATAACTGCTAAATAGCTTACCTCAACTAAGGTAATTACGCTAACAATTATCATGAGGAGAGACCATAAATTAAGTCCTTCCAACATAAAATAATTCCTTTCAGCTAGTATTATACCACTAAACTACAATTAGCGTAAGTGCTGATTGAGTGCATCGCGCAAATCGGTTGCCGGCACGACAAATTTACTTCGAGCCGCACTCTTTGGCGCAATTGCGTATTTAAAGCCAAGCTTCTTAGCTTCTGCAATCCGTTTATTCACATTTGTAGCAGTACGAATTTCTCCGCCCAAGCCAACTTCGCCGAAGACAACTGCACCGTCGCTCAACTTACGCTCCGCTGCAGCACTAGCAATTGCCATACACACAGCAAGATCAGCTGCGCGATCATTCAATTTAATGCCGCCAACAACATTAATAAACACATCCTTATCTGATAGTTGCAACTTAGTTCGGCGCTCTAAGACTGCAAGCAGTAACGTCAATCGTCCAGCATCAAATCCTGACGCCGCACGCTTAGCATAACCAAAGTTAGTCTTATTCACCAATGCCTGAATTTCGACTAGCAAGGGGCGGTTCCCCTCCATGCTAGCTAATACAATACTCCCGTCCGTATTTGCACGTTCAGCCAGCAGTGCGGCGCTTGGATTTTTGACAACCTTAAGTCCACACTCAGTCATATCAAAAATAGCGACTTCGGCGGTTGAGCCAAAACGGTTTTTAACAGCGCGCACCATTTTAAACCCACCATAACGATCACCTTCAAAGTTAAGTACTACATCAACTAAATGCTCTAAAATTTTTGGACCAGCAATGGCACCGTCTTTAGTGATATGCCCAACTAGAATAACCGCCGTATTCGATGACTTAGCTGCGCGAATAATTACATTGGCACAATTAGTAATTTGGCTTACAGTGCCAGCAGCCGAAGCCACGTCTGCCATGGCTATTGTCTGCATAGAATCAATGATTGCTATATCATAGCCGCCATGGGCAATAGTAGCCGCAATATCATCAGCCGAAGTTGTAGCAGTTAAATATAGCTGATTATTACCTACTGCGCCCAGCCGTTCAGCCCGTAATTTAACCTGCGAAGCAGACTCCTCGCCACTCGCGTATAGCACCTTACGCTGCCGTGCGACATAATTTGCAACCTGCATTAAAATAGTTGACTTACCGATGCCCGGTTGACCGGCTACTAAGACGACTCCGCCCGCTATCAGCCCACCGCCTAGCACCGTGTCGAGATCCTCGATGCCAGTAGATATGCGCGACGAGACTTTGTCTAACTTAACATTACCGATTAATTCTGCTGCGATAACTTTACCGCGAGAACGAGCAACTACAGATTTACCTTCAGTCTCAGACACCTGCTCAACTAAACTATTCCAAGCCCCGCAATTCTCACACCGCCCAGACCATTTTGGGTAGCTGGCATTACATTGTTGACAATTATAGCGTGTCCTTGCCTTGGCCATAATTAATTTTTGCCCATGACTTCAACTTTTACTTTGTCGCAACTGGTCTTCAAGCTAATTACACCCCGCTTAATCATAGTCTTCACGCTGCTCCCCGGCTGAATCTCCCCTGCGACAATCGCATCAGCTATTGGTTGCTCCAATAAGCGCTGCACCTCGCGCCGCAAAGCCCTAGC
>CAMYBM010000017.1 GCA_947253995.1 uncultured Candidatus Saccharibacteria bacterium
ACTAACATAAAAGATGTACTGACGAAATTGACTTGCACTACTAAATTGTAAATTTACTGTCTCGCGCCGAATAAACAAACTCTTGATGAATCAAGCAATCTTGAATACTCATCTCGCGCTCAACTGTTTACTATCTTACATGATCTATTTAGGAGGGTCAAGGCTTTTTATACCTAATCTTGTAGTATAATAATCAACGCAGGCCCAAACAATGCAAACAAAGGTAAACTCGTCCTATTATTACCTACAATAAGCCGATCGCAATACCGACAACGGCACCCAGTAGCGCGCCAACTAACACCTCTTCAGGCAGATGCCCTCGCGAAAAATATGGGTAAGTTCCGGTACGCCCAGTATGCTTGTATAGTACATCGCCGTATTTCTTCTGTTGCTCCTTTGGCATGTCAGCAATCATTTGCGTTAGGATGAGACCTTGCTCGCCAACAGCGCGACGAACGTGCATTGCGTCGTACGCTATAACCAAAGCGAACATCGTGGCAATCCCAAAAATCGGCGACCCTAACCCTTGCTGTACGCCGGCGACAGCGGCAAGCGCTACAACTGAAGCAGTGTGTGTACTCGGCATATTACCTGACGAAATAAAGTCCCGTAACGTAATCCGCCTCTTATTTGCTATCAATATTACTTTGGTTAGCTGACCAATAACATAGGCCCCCATAGCCGCCCATAAATATGGCGAAGCTAGCAGTGCCTTTAGTTGATCTATCAAGTTAAACTCCACCACCCTTTTCTCCTTTATTTATTGTACTTAATATTTATTATATATATTATAAACCATCTTTAGCTAGCTTTTATTTAAAGCAGCTGACTCATCCGCATCTTTAATTAGCCCTACTGACGCCACAGAATCACCATCGGACAGACGCATAATCCTAACTCCTTGAGTCACTCGTCCAAGGGTTGGGACTTCCTTTAGGCCAACACGAATAGTTTGTCCAGCCGCCGAGATAGCAATAAGCTCACTGGTACTGGCATCTAACGCCCGAACAGAAATAATGTTGCCCGTTTTGCTGGTAACAGTAGCTGCTTTAATCCCAACGCCACCGCGGCGATGCACTGGGAAATTAGCCGTCTTTACTTTTTTACCATATCCTTGTTCGCTCATCACCAACAAGCATTGGTCTTTATTGCTAGCATCAACAACATCCATGCCGACTACTTTATCGCCCGGACGCAAACGTAGACCGCGCACACCGTGAGCGCTACGACCCATGGCGCGTACATCCGATTCATTAAAACGAATAGCTTGGCCAAATGAAGTTGAGAAGATAACATCGTCATTGCCTGTAGTTTTACGTACCCAGCGCAGTTCGTCGCCATCATCTAGCTTTATGGCAATCAAGCCATTAGATCGAACGTTTTCGTACTCTTTTGATAACGTCTTTTTTATTGTGCCGTTAACCGTCGCCATAAACAAGTAGCCCTCGTGATTTTTTGCCTCATCTTTTGAATGCTTGACTATCGACGTCACCTTTTCATTAGGACGAAGCTGTAGCAGGTTGACCAATGCTACACCCTTAGCCTGCAAGCTGGCGGCTGGTACATCATAAGCCCGCAAACGGAATACACGACCTTCATTGGTGAAGAAACTCAAGTAGTCATGTGTGGTGGCTGTGATCAACTGATCAACAATATCCGACTCCTTAGTAGTCAGACCGCGCTTACCTTTGCCGCCGCGATTTTGTTGCCTATAGGCCGACATTGGTGTGCGTTTGATATAATTCTCCGTCGTCAACAAGATGACCGCATCTTCATCCGGAATGACATCCTCGTCCGCCATCTTACCTAACTCGTGGTTAATTATTTTTGTACGACGTGGATCACCAAATTTCTCTTTAAGCTCTAGTAGCTCTTGACGAATCAGCGCAAGAATCTTCTTCTCATCGGCAAGAATCGCTTCCAGCTCCTTAATGCGGCGGTGCAACTCGTTGAGTTCATCTTCAATTGCTTTACGATCCAATCCAGTCAACTTGCGCAACTGCATCGCCAAAATAGCGCGGGCCTGAATCTCGCTCAAATTGAAACGATCCATTAAGCCATGCATTGCCGTATCGTAATCTCTACTACTGCGGATTAACTTGATCACTTCATCAATATGATCAAGTGCAATCTTTAGTCCCTCTAAAATGTGCGCGCGCTCTTTGGCTTTACGCAGTTCAAATTCTGTACGACGGCGAACTACGCTGCGACGATGCTTCAAGTACTCGCTAAGAATATCCTCCAAGCCCAGCACTCGCGGTTGAATACCGTCAACCAATGCCAACATATTATAGTGAAAGGTTGACTGTAGCTGCGTATACTTAAATAATTGGTTCAAAACTTTATTTGGGTAAGCATCCTTCTTTAGGTCAATTACAACTCGGATCTCACCGCGAGCTGATTCATCACGTAAGTCCTGAATGCCGACAAGCTTTTTCTCATTAACTAAATCAACTATTTTCTTTTGGAGGGTTGCCTTGTTCACGCCATATGGTATTTCTTTGACAATAATCTGATGACGACCGCGCTTCGTTTCGGCAATCTCAGTCACCGCCCGCACTACCACTGAACCGCGACCCGTCAAATAAGCCTGTTTCATAGCCGGACCAGCGTAAACCACGCCGCCCGTCGGGAAGTCTGGCCCCTTAACGATCTTGAGCAAATCATCAATTGTAGTAGCATCTGAACCGTGATCAATTAAGTAAATAACGGCATCGCAAAGCTCGCCTAGGTTATGGGTAGGAATATTAGTTGCCATGCCCACCGCAATACCAACTTGGCCATTCAGCAATAGGTTTGGCAACTTTGCTGGCAATACGACTGGCTCCTGCAATTCACCGTCGTAGTTATCGCGAAAGTCAACCGTATCCTTATCCAGATCGGTTAGCAATTCAGCACCAGCCTTGCCCATACGAGCTTCCGTGTAACGACTAGCAGCCGGCGGATCGCCGTCCATTGAACCAAAGTTACCTTGACCCTCTACTAATGGGTAGCGCATTACCCAATCCTGCGCCAAACGCACCATAGCGTCATAAATAGCTGAGTCGCCGTGTGGGTGGTATTTACCCATCACGTCACCAACGATACGCGCCGACTTAACAAATTTCGTCGCCGGCCGCCAGCCATTCTTTTCCATAGTGTACAAAATCCGGCGGTGAATCGGCTTTAGTCCATCGCGCACATCTGGGAGGGCGCGATCAATAATTACCGACATAGAATACCGCAGATAGCTGTACTCCATGACGTCTTCAACTGTTTTTAGCTCAACTGCACGTGAATGGTCAGCTTGCAAGCTAACAATTTCGCCAAGCGCTGGTGCTTGCTGCTCACGATTTACTTCATTGTTCTGTGATTCATCATTATTCATTTAACTCTCCTCGCCTATACGTCTAGATCCTCTAGCTTCACGTCCTTTGCCCTAGTCTGAATGAATGCTTTTCGCGGCTCAACAGCGTCGCCCATTAATTTGTTGAAAATCGCATCAGCATGCTCAACATCGGCTACCTTCACTTGCGTCAAAACACGCGTCTCTGGATTCATCGTTGTATCCCATAACTGAGTAGCATCCATTTCGCCCAAACCCTTATAGCGTTTCTGACTGGTATAACCAGCTTGACGAAAAGTCTCAGTCTCTGGATCAATTTTGCTGCCTGCAGCCTTCCGTTCGGCGATTCGTTTTTGCAAAAGCGGTTCAAGCTCGGGTTCATCGTAGACGTAATCACTCGGTTTATTCCCCGATCGAGTCAATTCAAACAATGGCGGCTTAGCCAAATAGATATGACCGTCCTCAACCACTTGTGGCATGTAGCGGAAGAAGAAGGTTAATAACAGCGTAGCAATGTGACTACCATCCACATCAGCATCGGTCATAATAATAATACGGTCATAACGCAGCCCCTTAATATCAAACTGATCGCCAATACCAACGCCCATTCCCTTAATCAACGAAACAATCTCGTTGTTAGCTAGCATACGATCCAAGCGAGCGCGCTCCGTATTAAGCACCTTACCACGCAATGGCAGAATTGCCTGCGTCTTTGAGTCGCGCCCCACCTTTGCCGAACCACCAGCTGAATCACCCTCAACGATATACAGTTCGCATTCACTTGGATTGCGACTACTGCAGTCCGCCAGTTTACCTGGTAAATTAGTCCCACCAAAAGCACCCTTACGGATGACATTGTCACGTGCGGCACGAGCAGCCTTGCGGGCGCGGGCGGCTACGATGGCCTTGCCAACAATTGCCTTTGCGGCCGCTGGATGTTCCTCAAGATAACACGAGAAAGCCTCGCTCATTACTTGATCGACATAACGACGCGTTTCCGGGTTGCCTAGCTTATTCTTTGTCTGGCCTTCGAACTGTGGGTCTGGTATCTTTACTAGGATAACCGCCGTCTGACCTTCACGAATATCGTCGCCGGTAAGGTTGTCTTCCTTTTCTTTTAGTAAATTGTTTTTACGTGCATAGTCATTAATTACGCGCGTCATCGCCGCACGAAAGCCCATCAAATGCGAACCACCTTCTGGGTTGTAAACATTGTTAGCAAACGGCATAACGTTTTCCGCATAACCGTCATTGTACTGCATAGCAATTTCAACTTGAGTGTCATCAACCCGCTTATCAACATAAAAAATATCTGGCGACAAAGTCTCTTTACCAATGTTCAAATGCTTAACGTAAGACTTAATTCCACCGTCAAAATAAAACTCGTAGCGGTATGGGTGAGCTTCATTCTCACGATAGTCAATCAGCTTGCCACGAATCCCTTTTGTCAAATAAGCCTGATGTCGCAGGTACTTTAGTACCCAATTACGGTCAAATTTTTTGAACTCTTTGAAGATCTTAGTATCCGGATAAAATGTAATACGAGTACCTCGTGGCATATCAGTCTTGCCTAGCTTCTTGAATTTATCCGTAATCTTGCCTTCCGAAAATTCAATTCTGTACAGTTCACCATGATGGGATACTTCGGCAATAAATTTATTAGAGAGCGCGTTGACTACTGAAGACCCAACGCCATGCAACCCCGATGACACTTTGTAACCTCCGCCACCGAATTTACCGCCAGCGTGCAAAACCGTCAGTACAGTTTCAAGCGATGACACATGCGTCTTCGGGTGAATTCCAACTGGTATACCGCGCCCATTATCAGTAACGCGGCAGCCTCCATCGGCCAACAGCTCAATCTTTACCGTACTAGCATAGCCAGCAATAGCCTCATCAATACAGTTATCCGCAATCTCTTTAATTAAATGATGCCACCCGTCATAACCTGTTGATCCAATGTACATACCTGGTCGCTTACGCACCGGCTCGAGTCCCTCTAGCACCTGGATCTGACTAGCGTCGTAGTCATCAGCAGCTGAGGCAGTTTTGCTTTCTATTGCCATGTATTCCCTCTCAATCTAAGTTATCTATATTCTATATTATCACGCTTATCTGTTAGCGTCAATTATAGGCCATTTATACGCCCTATAAGCAGCTTGTAAGCTGAATCGATCAATATTATTATACAGTAACGCAGAACTAGGCTAGAATCTCATCTGCATCTGTAAATACAGCAAGTCGTGCAAAAATAGTATTCTAATGAAAATCTATCGTATAGCCGTCATTCGGCTTGGATTTTGCTGCATTGGGGTCATCCCCGCGAGCGGCCAAGTTTGGTTGAGTCGTATAATGTTCTTCTGCAGGCTGAGATTGAAGCACGGTAGACGATGGACGCTCTACAGTCAAATTCTTAACTGTCTCTACTTTCTTCGGCGTTGGATTTAGCGGTTCTGTACTGTGCACTGGCTTCGCAGCTGAGTTGTCAGCCGCCTTTATTCGATCCGCACGAGCATTCAGCCAATCGCTCAAAAAGCTAGACTGAGAATCATGCGCAGCGGAATCGCTATAACTAGCACCTGATTCTCTCGCAGCATGATTTAAACTCATAGCGTTAGAGTTATTGTCTGTATGTGTAGTGCCTGGATGCGTAGCAAGCCGTGCTTTAATCTCGGCCTCAACCTCAAATCGCGGGCGGCCGTATTTATTTGCCGATAAACGCTTCAGCTTCTCAGCCAACTCCGCGTTACTATACCCCATTGGGGGCGGCAGTTGCATTGAGAATGGCGAAGTCGGCGCCCCGTTTAATAACATTTTGACGGCTGCCGTATAATTTGGCATATATTGCAGGTCTTCGGTGTCGAATACTGGAGCGAACAACTTGACAACGTTCTCTGCGTCTTCTGAGCCAACGCGCCCTATAATAAACGAACCAGCATTACCCATGATAGCAGCACGAATCTTATCTGTTAACTGTGTAATAAATTGGTTAGCGACCGTCAAACTTAAACGATACTTGCGTGCCTCTGACAGAATCGACTCAAACGAATCAGTCGCAAAGTTTTGGAACTCATCTACAAACAAGCAAAAATCTCGACGTTCTGCCTCTGGCATATTTGCGCGCGACATCGCAGCGGCCTGAAACTTCATCACAAATACCATACCCAGCAACTTAGCCGGCATTTCACCAAGCTTGCCCTTTGACAAATTAACTAACAAAATTTTGCCTTCATCCATGACCTTGCGCAAGTCAATCGATGAATGCACCTGGCCAAGTATGTTACTCATCATTGTATTTTCAAAATCAGCCCACTTTGACACCACCCAAGAAGTCACCTCGCCAGCATCATTTGAGCGCTGCGCGTTTGGCCACTCTTTTGTCCAAAAGTCAATTGCCCTTTGGTTTGTTAAGTATTTAATTTTTGACTGCGCATAATCTTGATCGATCAATACCTTTGGTATATCCATAAACGTGCCACCTTGCGGATCAGACATTAGTAACAGCGCAGCATTGCGCACAATATTTGCCATACGCGGGCCAACTATACCTTGATGCTGCGGATCGTATAATGAATACAGCATGTTCATTGTTTCGGCAATGATATAGTCTTTGGTTCGCTCCGGGTCAGGATCGTCTGGGCTAATTTCAAACAAATTCATTCCAATTGGATTGTCCATATCCGATGGATTAAAGTAAATCACATCATCTACGCGATCCTTTGGCACTTTAGAAAGTAATTTCTCTACACTATCGCCATGGGGGTCAACAAAAGCTAGGCCACGGCCATTAACCATGTCTTGCAAGGCAAGATTCTCTAGAAAGACCGACTTACCCATACCAGTTGCACCCATTACATAGATATGCCTGCGTCGATCGTTATCGCTAAGCCGAATCGTCTTTTTGCGCCCACGATAGAGGTTGTAGCCCAATAGCAACCCACTGTCCATTACCTGCGCTGGCCCGTCAACTTCTTTAAAGTGCTGTCGCTCGACTTGAGTTGAAGGTACATTCGTCTGGTCGGGCAGATGGAAAATCGATGATAATTCTACCGTGTTAAGAATGTCTTTGTTGTCTTCTTGTGGAAACAACCGCATTATATAGTTACTTGCAAAATGCTTAATGTTCACCGCAGGTGAAAATTTAAAGCTATTGTTATTTGGTGATGTAAATAAAGCGAACGCCGAAACAACACTCTTAACTAGCTGCACAGCGCGATCCTGCGTTGGACACGACGCAATCAAGCGAATTTTAACCTCATAGCCAGCATAACGCGCCTTCTCTTCCATTGCCTCAATACGTTCGCGTTCAACCCCGCCAACCTCCTTTGGAGCGTCCTTCTTCTTGGTGTCCATTGGCGGCTCCCACAGCGCTTTAAAAAGCTGCCATAGCCAATTCATACCCGACACGGCAATGCTATCGTCTGACTTACCTTCGCGTATATTTTTAGCATAAGTCTCAACTGACTTAACCCAATTCCTATTAGCTGGACGCAACAAAATTTGCACGCCCACCCCATCGCCTCGTTGTGCATGAGACAATGCTGTCAAGATAGCGCCCGTTGCGTCACGGCGAGTCTCTTTGTATGTAGCAATTGGAAACACAAACGGATTACGTAGGTTAAACTCACCACCATAAACACCGCCAATCTTGCTATCCTTATTGAATAAGTTCATTTCTTCGACTTCTTCTAATCTAGCTGTCGGATAAGCTGCTACAATTGCCTGGCGAACATTATCTACTAATACCGTAGGAACTACCGCATAGTAATGAATTAACCCGCCATGAGCTACAATCTCAAATGACATATGGCGCTGACCATAAAAATCACTTTTAAATCCGCGGGTAGTTGATGATAAAATAACATTGTACATTGTTTGCGCCTGAGAGATAACCTCATCCGCAACATCACGAGCGTCACGGCCCTCCGACTTAACATCTTCGCTTGGCGGCGGCAGATGAATCAAAATTGGTATCATCTTTAAACTACGCTCGTAATTCTTTTGTTCTCGAACCTTTGCGCGATACAAAACAAAAGCTAGCACCGATATAGCTACGGTGACACCAAAAATCATTAAGATGACAACTAGCGGCACTACAATTGAACTAAAATCCATACTACAACTCCGGGGCCTTGCCCACGATTCTGCCAAATCGCTTTTTTACATAATCTCGCATCATGGCTGAAATATTAAGCTGTTGCATATAAGGGTCATCGGCATGCTTAACCAACTCGCGCTTCGCTTTATTCACCCACTCCTTCTCAATTTTATCAGTATCGGCCGCATCATCGGGATCATCGGCGATTGCTGCACTAGCTACTGCTTGCTGCGATGGCTGCTTCGCTGGAGGCACAGCAACTGGTACCGTTGGTATAGATGACCGCTCAGCGGTTGGAGCATACTCAGCCGTACGCAATGGCGCCTCAGGCCGTGCAGCAGACACCTCAGGCCGTGCGGCTGGGGCCTCAGAGTTACGACCCGATACATTCAAATTTTCCGCGGCAGGCGTAGGCGAAAATTGCTCCGTAGCACGTGGAGCTTGCTCAACCTTAAAGGAGCTACCGGTTAAATTCATGCCTATAATTATACCATAATCATTTAGTAATTACATCACTTCATTAGCTTTAAAATGTAAGTATTAGCGATTAGCTCTACTATAGTTAGCAAAGCTATATCCATAAAGTTTAATCGCCCAATTGAGTTGAACGAAATCAACGCGATTGGCACAAAGCTGAGCGTCACGCACACTGTAACAAGACGATGGTAGCACAACTGCTCTTTATCCACCTTTAAAGCTGACACCGGCAATGGGCGTACCAAACGATAGGCATAATAGCCTAATGTAGCAAAGAATAAAATAACGGCAAACGATATTAGATAAATTAAAATAAATACCAACAAAATCGCCATCAGACCACCCGAATCTGGCGTAGTCAAATGCAGTGCCACGATCAAGCTAGCAATAGACCCAAGGCCAATACCAACCGCCAAGTAAAGCAAATTTTTGCATCGCATTACGCTTATTGTAAAGTATTCCTGCCGGTAGTGCAAATCAAGTATAAAAAATACCCTCAGCAGCTATCCTGCTAGGGGGTTGTAGAATAAGAACATCATAGTTATTACATCACACATTTTGTTATATTTACAGATATTTGTAGTTATAGAAACGACAAAAATACCACCAAATCATTCAAAGGAAGGAGTTGCAGCGAGCGCCAAATTGTCTGCGGGACAAAAATTGCTAAGCGACACTCGCTGCGTTAGACATGCTCTCTATCATGTAACGCGAGATAGAGTTAAAAGTGCTATAAGAAAGGTTGTAGCTGCACCAATTGGTGAAGTCTAAAGTGCGACATACTCAACCGCCAAAAAATAATCAAATAACTGGGCGCGAGTCACCGGCGGTACAGCCAACAACCTATCAACTGACCGCTCCCGTATGGGAGCACAACCGTGGAGCTAGACGCTTTCTGTTGTCAAAGCGTCTTTCGCTCAACACTTGTCCATACTTTCGTATGTGTTCGCAACAGAGTGACGAAGCTAATGCTTGCCTGCTCTATCGATAATTGACCTAGCGTCTTGCACTAGATCCGTCAGTACCGCTGCGGACAAACGCTACTTTTGGATAGACGACTTGGGAGATCTGCGCCTTCGCTTAAAGTTGCGTGACTACGGTGGTCAGCTCGATGGTCTTATCACCATCTATTTTGTTTGTTGTTTTTGTTATGGGTAATGTGCGAGCTGAAACTGCTATACACGACAAGGACATTTGCTTTTTATTTTGCTTTTTGTTTACTTGTTTTGTATCTTTCAAGCTTGTCTTAAGTCTAGCAAAATATTGCCCCTGTGTCAACACGCTAATGCTACCTATTTATTGTTATTTTTATTACGATACAGTAGTGCAGCTATTTGCACCGCTACACGCTAAAGCTTAAATATTGTTGTATTTTGTGTAAGATTGCTACAATCATCAAGTTGACGTCAAGTGTTCAAATCAATAATTTTGCTGACGTCTCAAATGGGATCGCCACGATGACAGTCTTTGCGCTTTCATTCGCAGTCTAAGCCTAAAAAATAAACCTCATTCCGACATAGAATCAAGCAGCCTCATTCTCAATGCAGCAATCTATATTTAGAACGACGAGGACA
>CAMYBM010000018.1 GCA_947253995.1 uncultured Candidatus Saccharibacteria bacterium
ATTGTAATTAAACTCTACGAGTTATATCAAGCCTCGCAGGCTGATTTGCGGTGGACCAGGGCGCACGTTGGTACAACCTACAATGAAATGGCGGACACATGGGCGAATTTGGCGCGCAAAGCTGGTGTAGTTGGCACGGTACCAGCAGAGTTAATTGAGCGTAACTAGCCATATCTGCTATAATGCAGACATGAATAATGAACAAGTAGAGGGTAGCCCAGAGGCGAATGACGCCGAGCTAGCGAAGGCTCGCAGCCAAGACGAAGCAATAGTAGACACTACGCCACGGGTAGAACATCGCGCGTTTGAGCAACCGGAAGAACTAAACCGTACCAATAGTTTTGACATTTTTGCGTGGGGTAATAATATGGCGCGACTAAAGTCGGATCTTAAGGTCGAGCTGTTCTTAGTCAACAAACACTACACGGTTTATCAGTTACCAGTCAATAGCGCATTGGTGCCGCAAATAGCGCCAGTTTTCTTGTTTGAAATACTTAATTTTATCGAAAAGGGCGCTGGATTAGGGCTTGAACTGAGGGAATTTGAGAAGTCCGAGGCGGAAGATGGAGTGTTGCTGTGTTCTACTTGTAACCAAGTTGCTAACGCGAATCATGTTGTTAATGTGATCGAGCACGAGCGCGCTACGATTGAGACATTTGATGAATATAACCACGAGTTTAAAACTATCAAGATGGTAATAGCGCGGTTTTCGCATAAGGATGTTGAGCCGTTTTATGTTGCAAAACAACTATCCGGTGCAAGCAGTCTGAACGAACGTACTGCTTGGCAAATCGATGAGAATGGCAAGCTTGACACTTTCAAGGCAACCATCGCCTTTAAGGTGCCAGTTGACAACCAAGTGTTAATTTGTGGTAATGCTGCCGCGGCTGGTGAGCCGGTCAACCGACGCATTTTTGTTTTCTCTCCCAAAAAATTTGAGGCGATGTTCGGTTATAATTACAAAAAACAAGCAATTACAGACAAAAAAATTGAGCAGATTCTGTCGCACTACCAGCTTAACTTTCCTGAAGGTCAAGACATTAACACCATGGTGGCAGGCCGTACTGGCCTAATTAATAAGCTGCAGAAGCTTGAGTTAGGAACTAAGCCACAGGACGAATTAGTGAATTACGCAGAAGAAATGTCACTTAATTTAATGACTACTGACGACGGCGCAATTATTATTATGGATCATAAAGATCTGGATACTTTTGTCAGTCTGCTTAACGATGATTTTGTAACATCAGAATTGACAGGGCTGCACTATGAGGTCAAGGGTAAGAAGTTGCTAGATGGTGGCGAGTAGTAAATGAACCAAGCAAAAGGACCGCACATTGTCGTTATCGGCGGCGGTACGGGTTCATTTGTGGTTCTATCTGGCCTTAAGCAGTACGCACGTCATCTTACTGCGTTGGTTAGTATGGCCGATGACGGTGGCTCTACGGGGCAGTTGCGCGACGAATACGGAGTGCTACCTCCCGGTGATACTCGTCAGTGCTTGGTTGCATTAAGTACTAGCCCGCGAGTACGAGAACTATTTAATTATCGTTTTGACGATGGTACCATGTCTGGGCATGCTTTCGGTAATTTATTTTTGACCGCTCTAGAAAAAATGACAGGTAGTTTTGCAGAGTCGGTGGCATTAGCTAAAGATGTACTGCGGGTTGACGGTGATGTAGTGCCGATCACATTGGATGATATTGAGCTAGAAGCGCACGATGGTAAGCGAATAATTTGCGGCGAGAGTGCTTTTCTTGCAACCAAGTTGCATTCTCGTCCAACAATCCGAGTTAAACATCGTAACGGCCATGGCAAAGTGCGGCTTAATCCTGCCGCCAAGGATGCGATTCAGATGGCTGATCTGATTGTTATTGCACCGGGGAATCTTTATACGTCATTAGCTCCGGCGTTGGCGGTACCCGGGATTGGCAAGTTGCTGGTGCGGGCGTCGGCTAGGGTGGTGTACGTAGCTAATTTGATCAACAAGCCTAACCAGACCAAAGGATATTTTGTGCACGATTATGTAGCGGAGTTGGAGAGAATTGCCGGGGCTAAATTTATTGATTATGTAATTTATAATATACGGCGTCCTGCTGACGAATTGCTAGCGCGCTATGCGGCCGAAGGCGAGCGACCAGTTAGAGTAGCGGAGAGCGCATTGCGGCAGGCGCATTATAAATCGATTGGTACAAATTTATTATCGTGTAATGTTTGGCGTAACCAATCGTCGGCTGATCCGTTAGCAGCGCAGCGCTCGTTAATTCGTCACAATTCTGACGCGGTGGCTAGAGCAATTATGAAGTTATATTTTAGTTAGTGATTTTGTATTTATTATTATGGTTATGCTATAATAGCAAGCAGATACTATAACAATGCGAAAGGACGAGTTCAGTAATGTATGCAATCGATGAAAAGTTTGTCGAAGAGTTGGGTTTGACCGCTCTTACGGATGATGAGAAGCGTGAGTTTGCCAATCATATTAGTCGTGAGTTAGAGCAGCGCGTTGGCGATCGTTTGACCAGTGGAATGAGCGATGCTTTGCTAGATGAATTTGGCTATTTCGTCGATGGCGATACTGCTGGTATGACTAATTGGTTTAACGCAAATATGCCAGATTTCCGCAACGATCCAGAATATAAGCAGCTTGCTGCATCTCAGCCGGGCGCGCCGGAACAGGCTTTAATGAGTCAGTTCGGAGCATTAAAATGGTTGCAACTTAATCGTCCGGATTATCAGACAGTTGTTCAGAATACACTTGAAGAATTACGGCAAGAGATTATCGCCAACCGTGATGCTATTATGCATGGCGCAAATAAGTCGTAAGCTGGCTTAAGAATATGCAAACCCCACTACACAGTGGGGTTTGTTGTTTTAGCATAGTTTTAGTATAATCTAGAGAATGAAATATAGCGTAACGGAATACCCTATAAGCCGTGGCGGCAAGGGTCTAATTATTAATGTGCCGCAGTCGCCAGTAGTTGCTAGCCAATTCCGTTTTCGTGCAGGAGCGCGCTACGTTAATGATTATGCCAATAAGTCTGAGACGGCCCATATTATGGAGCATATGTCATTTGGTGCTAGCAAGGGGTTTAATTCGGCGTTGGAATATGACGCCGCTTTCACCAAGAACGGTGCAGTGCATAATGCTTTTACGAGTGATACAAGTATGGGGTACGTAGCAACGTGCGCTGATTTTGAGTGGCAGCGTATTCTTGAGCTGCAACGCAACGCACTTTGCACGCCGGCCTTTACGGCAGAAGAGTTTAAGAGCGAAAAAGGTAATGTTCGTAGTGAATTAACGGGCTACCTGGCTAAGGCTGGCTGGATTTTAGCGCCAAAATTAGACCAAAATTTAGGAAGAGATACGAAGACGGTACAAGAGGGACTTGACTCAATGCGCAATATTACGCTAGATGATATTCGCACACATCACGATAAGACTCATACCATGAACAATTTGCGCTTTATTGTAGCTGGTAATTTTACAGGCGAACGTATGGCGCAGTTAGAGAGTATTTTGGAGGGATTTACTTTACCCGAGGGTCAACGCTTAGATCTGCCGCAAGATCAGCTGCATTCAGCTGCGCCAATTGCAATTCGGCGTAAAGACGTTCCCGAGATTGTGTTGAATTTTTCGTTGGTGCATAGACAGCGGCTTAATGCATCGGATAGCTGCGCCATGAGCTTACTCAACCACATTCTAACGGGTACACTGCACTCTCGAGTTCAGGGAGCGGCGCGTAGCCGAGGGCTGGCATATTACGTCTCGTCATACTGCTCGCATGATCATTTTTCGACAGATTGGGATTTTTATACCGAGTCAACCGAAGGTAAGCTAGTTGATATTGCCCATCTGATTGTACGCGAGCTGCTCCGTGTGCGTGACGGTGAAATTAGTGATAGTGATCTAGATGCCGCTAAGTCTTATCGTTTAGGACGCTATCAAATGGGCATGCAGACGACGGCGCAGATTGCTAACTTTATGGCGGGACCGTATTTTTCGGATGGTGTAATCGAGCGGCATGAAGTTATGCCTAGCCGCATTAACGCGGTTACTAAGGACCAAATAGTACAGGTAGTGCGCCGGTTTTTGTCAGATAATTGTTGGACATTAGGAGTATATGGCAATACGCGAAAAGCGGTTGCGGATCGTCTAGGCGAAATTTTTGCGCCACTCTTTAATGATTTAGGATAATATGCTATACTTGACATTGACAGCTTGTATTATACAAGCTTTTTTAAGTTAAGGAGTGGAAGCATGGCGAAAACGAAGCAAGCAACCCCAGATAAGCCGGCAAAGCGCCCGCGGCAAGTTTGGCTAGCACGTCCGTTCGTGGCTCTTGGCCATTATGTACGTGATAGTTGGCGTGAGCTAAGACAAGTAGAGTGGCCAGATCGTCGTGAGACTTGGCAATTAACAGTAGCCGTTATCGGTTTTAGCCTGTTTATTGGCGTGTTGGTAGCCGCTTGCGATATAGCGTCACAGTGGATTATAAGGAGGTTGATTTAATGACAAAAGCAAAACGTTATGATGATCGTCGGCAGTGGTACGCAATCCATACTTACGCTGGGTATGAGGAACAGGTTGCGGACCAGATCAAACAGCGCATTCAAGGCGTTGATATGGCGGATAAGATTTTTAATGTATTAGTGCCAAAAGAAAAAATGGTCGTAATTAAAAACGGCAAGCGCCGC
This sequence comes from uncultured Candidatus Saccharibacteria bacterium, assembly GCA_947253995.1. GTDB lineage: Bacteria > Patescibacteriota > Saccharimonadia > Saccharimonadales > Saccharimonadaceae > Nanoperiomorbus. The sequence continues at coordinate 4,696 of CAMYBM010000018.1, forward strand.
GTAGTTGATCAAAAGATTTTCCAGAGTTATGTATTGGTCGAGATGAAGCTCAATGAGGAGACGTGGTTTATTATTCGCAATACGCCTGGTGTGACTGGATTTGTTGGAACTAGTACTGACCCTACCCCAGTGAGCGCTGATGAAATTAAAAGCATCAAGAAGCGGATGAGCGCCGAGGAACCAACTCACGACATCGATTTGCAACTTAACGAAGTTGTAAAGATAATTGATGGGCCGTTCAAGGGCTTTGAAGGCACTGTTGCCGAGATCGATGCAGGCAAAGGCAAGCTTAAGGTCTTAGTAAGTATGTTTGGCCGTGACACATCAGTTGAGCTAGATGTTCTGCAAGTCAGCAAGCTTTAGCGCGCTTGCAATACTAGCATTATAGTGATAGAATTATAGAGTTACGCACTTATAATTATAAGAAGGATACACTTATGGCGAAAGAGAAAGTTTTAGGCAACTTAAAGTTGCGTATTCCTGCCGGTAGAGCTACCGCTGGTCCTCCAGTCGGTTCAACGCTCGGTCAGTGGGGCTTGAATATGATGGATTTTATTAACCCATTCAACGAACAGACAAAAGATATGATGGGCAAGAACGTAATTGTTCATTTGCAGGTTCTTGAAGGCCGCAAGTTCCGTTGGACTTGCTTGGGGCAGCCAGTGGACGATTTGATTCGCGAGGCCGCTGGTATCAAAAAAGGATCGGGTAAACCTCAGTCTGATAAAGTTGGCAAGATTACTAAAGCACAAGCTGCTGAGATTGCCGAGAAGAAGATGAAGTTTATGAACGCCAACGATATTGAGGCTGCAACTAAGATTGTTGCTGGCACAGCTCGTTCGATGGGCGTTATCGTCGAAGACTAATGTTAATATGAACTGTGGGAGGCGACAGCCGTTATTACCACAAAGGAGAATTATATGACCGAAGACAAGACTACTACAGAAGTGTCAGCTGCTGATGCTTCTAAAGAAGAGCATTTCGCCAAAGCTGGTAAGCGCAGCGAAAAGATGGTTAAGGCAGCAGAAGCAGAAGCTGAACGACAAGAGCGCAAGGCCGAAGGCGATACTAGTCCACAAGATGGCGCAGTTGCCAATAACGAGAAGGGGCCAAAGCCAAACACACGCACTTTGCTTGAGCGTAAAGGCAAAAAGTACCGCGAAGCAGCAAAGAAAGTTGACGCTACAGCATATAACTTGCACGATGCTTTGATTCTAGCTACCAAGACTAGTACAACTAAATTTGACAGTACAGTTGAGCTACATCTACGTTTAGGTGTCGATCCAAAGCAAGCGAGCCAGAACGTTCGTTCAACCGTAGTATTGCCAAACGGTACAGGTAAGGATGTTAAGGTTGCAGCCTTAGTAGCTGAAGATGACATTAAAGCAGTGAAGCAAGCCGGTGCCGCTTACGCTGGCGAAGCTGAAATTAAAGCTCTTCTAGAGAAAGAAAATCTTGATTTTGATGTTTTAGTAGCAGCTCCGCAATTTATGCCAAAGTTAGGTAAGTTCGCACGCTTGCTAGGCCCTCGTGGATTGATGCCAAATCCAAAGGCAGGTACTGTTAGCGCCAACCCAATCGAAGCCGTTAAACAAGCCAAAGCAGGTAAGGTTGAGTACCGTGTTGATAAGCAAGCTAATATTCACATTGGCATCGGTAAGGTATCGTTTGGCGATGCCAAGCTTTTGGAGAATGCCAATGCTGTAATTGACAGTATCAAGTCAGTTCGTCCAGCCGGCTTGAAGGGCGCGTATGTCCTATCTGCTACAGTAGCTACAACCATGGGCCCTGGCATTAAAGTTGACCTAGCCTTCTAGTAAGTCGCGATCAATTAAATTACTAAAACCGTTCACTATTATAGTGAGCGGTTTTAGCTTTTTGCAGCTAAATTTACCAAATATTGTGTTATTATAGTAAAGATGAATAACCGTAAATTGACGGCTCGTGTCTCTAACGCGCCGTACCTTGCTAGTGATGATGCGCTGCGCGCTATTGAGGCTGAATACCAAGCCTATGAAAACGATTTAGAGCTTCAAGTTGCGACAGTTAAGGCTACTTACCCGGGTTACCAACACTATAATTATCAAGTGGATCCGATTGGGCATGATCCGTATGTTTTGGCGGCAATTGTCAGTGCGCGAGCTGGTAGTTTCAAGCCAAGTGATCCGATTGTGCGTGATCTTATGGCAACATTAAAGCGCCCGCGCCGTCAGTACACTTTAACAATTACGCCAGATGGCGATACGCTTAATATCCGTTTGTTGAATTACTGTCTTAACTGCATAATTGATAGTATTCTTAATTACGATGAAATTTGTGCTTATGCGGCTTATTTGCGCAGCCACGGTAATCGCCCGGAACTATTCCCTAAAACTGAATACCCGCACGCTACTGAGTTGTCCAAGCCACGGCAGTATACTGTGCCGAATGACATTATGGCACGGTACCCACTGGTCAGGAGAGTCGTAGAAATTAGTAAAGATCTGATAGGCTACCCGTACGTTTGGGCCGGCTCGACAGTTGAAACCTCGTTTGACTGCAGTGGCTTTGTTTCGTACATTTTGGATCAGCTGGGGTACCGCTATCGTAATTGTATTGACGGCAAAGAAACACGTTTGCCCGTGGCTGGGTCAGAACGTGGTGGGGTGTTTTATGATGGAATTTATGAAAAGTGTCAACACATTAAAATTGGTGACGAGCAACCGGGCGACTTGATATTTTTCTCGGGTACGTTTGACGTCTCTTATCGTAAGGCAAGATTGAGCCACACGGGCGTTTATCTTGGCAATGGCTGGTTTATTGCTTCAAGTTCGACCCGAGGCGTGCAATATGCTAATTTAAGTGACCAATCTAGCGGAGAAAGAACCTGGTCGGATTTGTTGGTATGCTATGGCCGGCTAAAGGGTCAACCTAATGAGAAGTAGCTTTGATACCTATTCTCGGCCAGAGTCAGCTGCTTATCTTAATTTGCCAGTTGCTACTAAGGCGCCATTAGATGAATTTATCGCTTTGGATCAGAGTTTCAATACTCCCGCGAAAAAATATAGTTTTATTAAATCTTTGAATAATCAATATCGTACAATGCGAGAGTTTGCACGTGATGAAATCAATGGTGAATGTTATACCGCTGTTGCGCTAGGGCGAATTTATGATCAGGCGCATGATCGGACAGGCAAAGTCGTACGCCCTGAACTGCAGCGTATTTTAACTAAGTATGTTAAAAATACGCAATTTGATCAGGACCCTAATATCGATCAACTAAAGCGTCTATATTTGGTTGGCTTAATGCGGGATCGCACTGAGATTGATAAGCTTCGTCGACAAACTACCGAAGCGGTTAAACCATCTGATACGATTACTGATGATGACTGGCTGAGTCCTGCGCCATTAGCACGAGCGGACCGTCTTTTTGAAGCGGCACAGTCGGTTAATATTGAATCGTTATTGATTGCTTCGGTCGAATCACTTGAGCGGCTCAATACAAATTGTGATAAATCAGAGGCAACATTGCGGGAACTAGTTTTTACGGAACAGATTTTAGAACCGATGGCAGAAATGATTGGCTTTGATGGGTTGGCGATGGCGTTAAGTTCACGCAGCAAAGAGATTAGGCTGTCTAATGCTGGACGGCAAGATTTACTGGATCGTGCCGATGAGATGCTGTCAGTTATCAATGAGTTTAATGACGGAGATAGTGTGCAGCACTGCACTGAGCTTGCTACCGAAGAGATAGTTGCCAATGTTTTTGGTCTGCCACACGGGTTTAAAGCCATGCCATCAATTGAGACTACAGGCAGCAGCCGGGCAATTTTTGGTACAATTGTTGATCTTTATCACGAGTCTCGTGTCACGCCGGATGAGAATGGTACAATAGGACGATTCCGTTTGAAGTCACGAGGGTCGCTTGCATGGAAGTTACTTCGTGCTGAACGCAAGAATAAAACAAATCCATTAGATACAATGACTGCTCCGGTTGACTTGCTTGGCATTACAATTATAACTAAGGACGAACGAGAACAGCGCGAGACCTTTACGCGTTTAGTCTCTGGAATGTACCACAGTAATAGCATTAGCCCGGTGACATCTAATTCTAAGATATCACCAATTCACGTTGCAGGGACAGAGGACTTTATCGATGGGTTGCTAGCTGAAATGTCGCAACGATCTGATTTGCGCCAAGATAATAAAGCTATTGATCCGGTAGTTGATGCTAAACCAGCAGAAACTGACGATGGTCTACAACTGGCAAAAGTTACGTTTCACTATGGAAGGATACCAACTGAAATACAAGTTGTGACTGCTGATAAGCGTAAAGCTATGCGGTGCGGAAATTTAGCACATGTTATTTATAAAGCGCGCACAGATGGTGGCGCCTCGGTTGATGTGGATCGGTTAGCAGCTATTTTGCCAAAAATTCATTCGCGCCGCAAGCATATTAGCCTACCCCTGTTGGTGGGGTCGGAGTTGCTATCTAATGGCCAGCACTCAGTCGGTGATAATGAGCGTCGTGCTAAACAGCTGCTTGACGCAATTGACCAGCCGGCTTTCCAAAACGCAACGCTTGGTAAGGTTGCAGTATTAAACAGTGAACTGGATCTATAGGAGTAAAATGTGCATAGTTAGTGTCGGCCGCGGCGCGCGACTCTGATATGACGGGTAGCTGCGAATGACTTGCGTAATTATTTTATTTAGAGTACAATACCTCTTGTAGAATCTTGGGGATTGGCCAAGCGGTAAGGCAACGGGTTCTGGTCCCGTGATCGTGGGTTCGAATCCTACATCCCCAGCCAAATCAGG
>CAMYBM010000019.1 GCA_947253995.1 uncultured Candidatus Saccharibacteria bacterium
CTAAAGATCTCCTGCACCAAAGCATACAACGAAGTTGATTTACCGGATCCAGTTGGTCCTGACGTCAGCACCATGCCGTTGGGCTTACTAATGCCAGCACGGATAGTACGCAGCGCCCGCCCCGTATAGCCCATATCCTCCAACTTGAAGCTTGAACCTGTCTTGTCAAGCAAACGAATCACGACTTGCTCACCCCAAATTACCGGCGAAATTGCAATACGCAAGTCAACCTCACGATCGCCAACTTTCACTACGAACTGGCCATCCTGCGGCTTGCGGTGTTCATCAATCTTGAGGTTAGCCAGAATCTTAATTCGCGAAATAAGCGGTGACTCAAACGATTTAGGCAAATCCATGACAACACGCAAAACACCATCAATTCGCATCCGAACAACTAGTTTATTCTCATGCGGCTCAATATGAATATCTGAGGCACGCGAGCGCTGCGCATACTCTAGTAACTGCGTTAAAATCTTTGACGTCGGCGAGTCCTGGGCGATCACCTGCACATTAGCGTGGATGCGGCTTTCCTTCTTTTCGGTCTCGGTCACAGATTCATCTACATTCAGGGTGTATTGTGCTAAAACATTGTTGATCCCTGACTCAGACGCTAAGTAAACCTTTAACGGACGATTAATCTCATTGGACAAAAAATCGATTGCTTGGACATTATTTGCATCCAACATCGCAACCGCCAGCAACTTCTGGCCATGTTCAACTGTCTCGCCCAGAGGTACTGCCATAAACCGCTGCGCTACTTCCATTGGTAAAAGCGCCAGCACTTCGGCTGGAATAGCCGCGCGCGACAAATTAGCATACGGTATATGCGTCACATGCGAAATCGCCTCCGTTAATTGTTCGTCGTTCAAGACTCCCTTGCTGATCATGTAAGTAATCAACGGAGTGTCAGCATCTTCAGCCGCCTTGCGGTACTCTGTTAGCTGATCGGCCGTAATCAACTGAGCATCAACTAGGTACTGCTCAATATCTTGACGATTTTCATCCGTCAAAATTGCCATTATTCTTCCCCTGTTTTAAATGGTAGATTACCACCGCTAGTAGAGCCGATATTAGCCTCAACCGTTGGATTAATCCCATCTTTATTAAAGACGTGACGGTCCGGCTTCTCTACCGTAGTTTGAAACTTGTCGGCCGTTCGCACTTTCTGCGGGCTACGCTGAGGTGTTGATAGCAGTGAGTTAGCCGCAAAATAAGTAATAAAGCCAACCACACCAACAATTAAAATTACAATTGATATATCTTGCTTTTTCACGGTTTCACCTCCTTTTCGCCTAGTTTGTATTGCACCTTAGGCAAGTAGTAGGTAGTAGCTGTTATCTTCGCCGTCATCTTGTCATTTGTACCGTCTAGAGTCATGTCGTTGATTGTGATAGTACGAAGCGAGTTCTCCATGTCATGCAAAGCGTTCTTGACGGCTGAAATCGAACCAGATATAGTTACGCTAAACTGCGCCGCCTGCGCCGACTTATCAGACGCACTCTCTGATGTATCTTGATCAGTACTAGGGCTAACATCCATCGCGGTAATTGCTACTCCACTGCGAGACAAGATGCGCTCTTGCAAAGATGAGCCCAAACTAGTAGCGTCATGTTTAGTTGGCATTGCATCCAATACTAGCTGCAACGAAGATTTGCCTTCGGACTTAAGCTGTGGCAAATTAAGTGCCTCATCACTCTTAAGGGCATTCACATTATCTTTCAGCGACTTAATAGAATCAACGTTCTTCTTGAGAATCGCCTCCGTCTTGCCTAGCTCGACATTAACTTTATGCTGATAGACAATCTTATGCCAAAAATTCAGGCCAACGATTAGCGTAATGATTACCGCACAACCAGCCAGCGATAACCACATCACTAGCTGCTGCCGAGCGCTATCAATTTGTTTGCGCTTGCGCTCTGATGGCGCACCAGTTTTAACCATCATCAGTTATTCTCCTTTGTGCTACTGCCATTCTGCGACTTGTTCGACTTTTTGCTATCGGATTTGCTATCGGATTTGCTATCGGATTTGATTGACGCCCCCGTGCCATTGAACAATATTTTGTCTTTATCTTTACCTGGTATGTTACTCCGCGAATCGGATACCGTCTCTGATGGGATCTCAACTTGCGGATCAACTGTATCATAAGCAAAGGCTGCTGGATCATACTTCAAATCTAGCTGGAAATTAACCGTGTTCGTATCGGACCCACTATTGATTGACGAGCTCACCACCGTTACAGAGTCAAACAACTTTACGGTTTTAACCTCGTCTGAATCACTTGTGCGATATTTTAGCTGCGCTTTTTCTAACGTTAATTTAATAACATTCATGGCAGCATAATCATTAGCTGTACCCGATAAAGAAATCACCCCGCTAGCACCACTAGAGTCGGCAGATGTATCATTATTACCGGCTATCTTCAACGAAGTAATTGACAAATTGTTACGGCCGCCTGGGTTTAATTTGATCAAATAGTCAAAAATACGCGAGAACTGCTCTTGCGTCTTTTTAACACGACTAATCTGCGATAGCTGGTTTTGGATGGTCATATATTCATTAAGCTCACCCGTACGCTGTTCCTTCTTGATCGTCTTTTCGTATTCGCTGATCCTACCATCCGAAATACTTTTTATCGCCACTAACGTACCCAAAGTTGCACTGAGCAAAAACATAATTGCTCCGCAGACAATCACCACAATAAAACTCACCCCCAGCATAACATTGCGCTGCATGCGAGCTTTAATCAGGGCGATCTTAACATCTGGCAACAGATTAATCTGCGGTACCGCCATTACAAGCCCAACCTTTCCGCTAAGCCAACCGTCACCGCAAGCTGCGAACTAATTGGCGCTAAGCTAGCTTGATCGCTCACCGGTACATTAACATGTTGCCATGGTGTTGCCACTTGCACCGGTAATTCTACCTTGGATGAAATCAGCTCGGGGAAGCCTGACAAAATTGACGTATAACCGCTAACCAATACCCCGCTCAAGCTAGATGAAGCGAATCGACTCTTGAAGTAATTGATCGATTTGCTCAATTCAGCCGCAAACTGACTTAGCGCCGGGCTAAGTACGTGAGCAAGTTGCCCCTCAAGTGCAGCGTCTGATACGCCAAACTTCAAGATAAGTTGGCGGGCTTGCTGCGCATCAATATTAAGTGAACGACTAGCAATGCGGACAAACGACAGCATGCCAATTGGGATGGAACGAACCAACCGCGGTGATGAATCTAATGTAGCAATGATGTCCGTTGACATCTCACCCATATCAATAATTAAACGACCGTCAACAATACCGTCGGGCAAGAGCGAACGCACAATTGCAAGAGCATCCGGCTCAATCGCAATCACGCTAAAGCCCAACGCTTCAATAAAATCAAGCCGCGATTCGGTATAATCGTTCTTGGCTGCCATGATTAACACCTCAGTTTTGGTGCTATCGTTAACTGACTTCCCCAAGATCGACCAGTCCGCCTTAGCTTCATCAAGCTTCAGTGGTACATACGACGCCATTTGATACTTAATCGTATTGTTCAGCTCTTGCTTCGACATTGTTGGCAATTCAACCACTGAAAAGAAAATTTTACTCGTTGGTAAGCCAATCACAACATCTTTTGTCTTGATCCCGGCTTCATTTACTACACTAGTAATAGCCTCACCCAACTCTTTACGGTCGTGCTCCGAGGTTGACTCGCTCAAACGTGGGTCAATCGGCTTTGAGCCGTAGTGCTTCAATTCCCAACCGCTACTAGAGTGTGCTAATTCAACCACACGAACCGCGGTTGTACCAATATCAAGGGCAAAGAAGCTACCCACCGACTTCTTAAAATTCATAATTTGATTATATCATAACCACAATGCAAATTGCAAAGCATGTTAAAATATAATTATGTTAAAAATTGCAATCGTTGGCTTACCTAACGTCGGCAAGTCGACCATCTTTAATGCCTTAACCAATGCTAATGTGTTAGCGGCTAACTACCCTTTTGCTACAATCGAGCCAAACACTGGTATTGTACCGGTGCCAGACGATCGCCTCGCCCAACTAGCTAAGCTTTATCAATCGGACAAAATTATCCCTGCCACGGTGGAGTTCGTTGATGTGGCCGGCCTTGTAGCCGGCGCCAGCCACGGTGAGGGTCTGGGCAATAAGTTTCTCGCTAACATTCGTGAGTGTCACGCCATCTGCCATGTCGTACGCGCATTCGCAAATGATAAAATCCAACGCGCCGATGGCAGCACAACCGTTGATCCGCAAGGCGATATCGAAATCATCAACACGGAATTGGCCCTCGCTGATCTCGCCACAATCGAAAAGCACTTGCCCAAGTTACAGAAAGAAGCCAAAAGCAACGTCAAGCTCCGGCCACAGGTTGACTTCTTGCAGCAAATTCAAACTGATCTACTAGCGGGGCGTCGTCCGGCTGCCTTTGATCAATTAACCCGCGAAGAACTTAGCGCCAAACTCGACGGACTAAGTTTGCTCACCGCCCTACCCGTAATTTATTTATTCAACGTCAATGAAGCTACTCTCAGCGATATCACAGCGCAAAAGCAACTGCTAGCCCTAGCTGCCAAAGCCACCGCTAGTACACCAGATCAAATTAATGCCGTCTTTATTTCTGCCGAACTTGAAAGCGAGCTGCGATTACTTGATGCTAATGACCAGCAAGACTTAATGCAGAGCTACGGCATTAACGAGCCTAGTCTTAACCGCTTAGCACGGGTGGCCTACCACACCCTCGGACTACAATCTTTCTTAACGGCAGGCAAAAAGGAAGTTCGGGCTTGGACGATTCATCAAGGTTGGACCGCACCCGAAGCGGCGGGCGTAATTCATACCGATTTTCAAAAAGGCTTTATTGCGGCGCAAATCGTTTCCTACAATGACTTAATGGCAGCCGGATCCGAAGCGGCGGCGCGAGCGGCGGGCAAACTCCGTACCGAAGGGCGCAACTATGTCATGCAAGACGGCGATATTGTTGAATTTCGCTTCAATGTCTAACGGGCGCGCTTAAGCAAATAAAATCGTTCTTGATTGCCGTGCGTACCCCGCACTTCACTATCGGCTTTTGCTTCAATAATAAAATAACCTTGTACCCAATGCTCAAAATCATGTAAAATTTGGCGGCGTTCAGTGTTATTTTTAATCACACCCCGCGACTTAAGCTTTGCCCCAGCCTCAAACTGCGGCTTAACCATAGCAACAACTTGCGCTTTTGGTCGGATTAACCGGGCAATGAACGGCAAAACTTCACGCAATGAGATGAACGACACATCAATCAACACCAAGTCAATCGCTTGGTCAGTCGTAAATGTACGAATATCAGTCTTTTCGTGGAGCTCGACGCGCGGATCTTGACGGAGTTTCGGGTGTAGCTGGTCAGTTCCAACATCCACACAAATTGCCTTATCTGCGCCCCGCGACAAAGCAAAATCCGTAAAACCACCCGTGCTTGACCCAACGTCTAAAATAACTTTGTGCAAAAAATTTAATTTCAACTTAAGTGCGACGGACTGTAATTTGAGTGCCGCCCGCGACACAAATTGCTCACTTTGATGTAAAACGATGCTGCTAGTTGGACGCACAAAAAAGCCTGCCTTCGTCACAATGCGTCCGTCAACTGTCACCTTTCCCAGTCGGATATAAGACTCCGCCTGCGAACGCGAAGCGACTAGACCGCGAGCAAACAACGCACGATCTAGCCGCCCAACTTTAGCTAATTCAGTCAACTTATTCCTTTACGCGCTCGATATAACAACCGTCGCGAGTATCAACTTTGATTGTATCGCCGGCTTTAATAAAAGCTGGTGTCTTTACTACAATTCCGGTCTCAAGTGTAGCGTCCTTCTGCACGCTGCTAGTAGTGTCACCCTTAACCACCTCTGGCGCATCAGTCACCGTTAGCGGTACCGCCGTCGGTAACTCTACGGCAATCACTCGGTCCTCAAAGAACTGCAGCTGCACCTCAGCGCCCTCGCGCATATATTTTGGCACATCTTCAGCGTCCTCAAGTGGCAACTCAAACTGATCATAAGTATCCGGGTTCATAAAGTACACTGTATTTTGATCGCTGTAAAGATACTGTGCCGTTTGCGTTGATACGTTAGCTGGCTCAATTTTCTCCTGCCCCTTGTAGGTCTTGGTTAGGGCGTTTCCACTAATTAAGCCCTTGACTTTAACGGTTACAATACTACCACCCCGCCCCATGACCTTCTGGTTATAATCTGTCACGCGGTAAGGTTCGCCATTTAAGTTAATCAAACGACCCTTTTTCAAATCTGTTGGGCTGTACATGTCATCCTTTCTGTCAAGCTAGTTGACTTAACTAATTAGCAACAAACGGTAATAAAGCGATGTGACGGGCGCGCTTAATCGCAACAGCCACGGCGCGTTGGCTCCGAGCGCTAAGGCCGGTCTTGCTACGTGGATCAATCTGGCCATAGCTGTCAATATAACGCTTAAGGCTGTCAGCATCCTTATAATCAAAATACTTTGGTGATTGCTTCTTTGACTTCTTCATATTACTCCTTAATTAAAATGGGATATCCGATAAATTAATTGCTTCAGCATCGCTAGCCGATTTGCTTGCTTCTGGTGCAGCAGGAGCTGCGCTTTCTGCCTCCTGGGTAGGTGCTGCGCCGCTACGTGTGCCTACAAAGCTAAAGTCATCAACGTTCACCTCTAGGCTCTGTTTAGTGGTGCCATCCTTAGCCTGATAACTGCGTACAGTTAACGAGCCAACTACTAGTAATGGCGAGCCCTTCTTGAGGCTGCGCGCTAGCACTTCACTTCGCTTGCCCCACATCGTACAACGATAAAACGCCGTGGTTTGCTCTTTATTAACGTAAGAGTTTACTGCTAGCGAGAAATCCGCCAGCTCATTGCCACCGGGTGTAGTGCGCTGCTCTGGATCGCCAGTGAGGTTACCTAAAATTGTGACTTTGCAAATTGACATAATATCCCCTATCGTTACTTACTTTATTTATTGGTCTTCTTCAGGCTTCGGCGCACGAGCTTCGCGTTTAGCTTTTTCGGCAGCCAAACTAGCTTCCGCTTTCGCGTCAATCTTAACTAGTAGATGACGTATGACCGCGCTATTGATATTGAGCACGCCTTCAATCTTTGCCGGAGCAGCGGCTGGCAACTCCAATTCGTATACACGGTAAATTGCATGGGTTTCGCCCTGGATTTTATAGGCTAGCTCCTTGCGTCCCCAAGCATCTTCTTTGACAATCTTACCACCGTTACTAGTGATCAAGTCGGCAATTGACTTGAGACTGTCGTCTAATTTAGCTTCCAACTCAGCGCGAAATAGCACAACTAGTTCGTAGCGCTTCATAGCAGCTTCTGACACATGTCCTCCTTTGGTTTAAGCTACGCCTCATGTTCGCGGCGTAGCAGGTTAATATTACAAGTCAACTCTAACATATACCCGGAAATTTGTCAACGAGTGCCTCGTCGCCAAATTTCCGAGGATGCACCGCTACTAGAGATTGTTGCTACGAGTAGGGTACCTGTAGAAAAGTTTGCGGCTCTCCCCGGGCGCCTCCAAGAGCCGCCGGTACTGGAGGATCCGCTGTCACCCTACCCTACCCTGGTCTCTGAGGTTACCTGGCAGCAGGCGCAAGGACGACGCGGAGCGAGTTGAGGTAGCTCGCGTTGCCATTGCCCGCGCCCGCGGAGAAAACCCCACTGCTCGACCAACCAGCGCCGCCGCCACGCCAGACCCAGGGACAAATAGAAAAAGCAAAACCTACCCCCTGATCATGCCATTGGTTACTACCGTAGCCTTGGCCGTTGTTGGTCTCATATGAGGCTTGACCGCCGCAAGTATCATAAGTGCAAGCATTAAAGTCGCTTGTGTTGTAGTAGAGATTGGCGTAAGGGCGATGGGGAGTATTAGTGTCGAAGTAATCGGCGGTTTGGCCGCTAATGTTGTCGGTAGTACGAGCGGCAGAAACGTACTCGTAGCCACCACCAGCTAGATCATAGATGCCGCTAGTGTTGTTGGTAGTACTAGCAAGCTGACCAAGGCTACCATTGTAGGCACGCTGCAGATTGCTTGTGCTGCAGGCAGATTGAGTACCTAGGGTCCCGCCATCTTTGTAGGTAGCATCTTTGTTACCGGATGAGATCGGACCACAGCCGGTGGTGCCGTAGCTACTGTTACCGTCTAAAGTACGATCTTGGCGCTGTGTGTTCATCTGGACGCTATCATGACCGGCGCCATAACGGCTGGCGCTTAGGTAAACAATCGCGCCCCAATCGCTGTTGGTTGGCATCCGGGAGCTGAAGGTGTTTAAGTGATGGCTGTTTTGGGTGATGGCGACATTTGCCTGATCGCCATAGGTGTTAGCGGGATCCTTGACGCCTAACCGGGTAGCAGTAGCGTACATGAGGCCGAGGTCGTCTGTTGCTGGATCTTCGCCGGACAGATGCCGCTGGTTTGGTAGAACGGTTGGGTCAGTTGGATCGCCGGTAGTTTCGAACTTGCCGACCCAGATGCCATTGAGTTCCTTAGTGCCAAAGGTAAAGGCTGGATGCGTTGACCAGGTAGTTGAGTTAAGGGTGCTGGTGGTTGTTGGATAGTTACGATCAAGGTCACAGGCTGTGCGGTAGTCGTGGTTGGCACCAGTAGCACATTTAGCTGGGTGCTTCTTTGGAGTGTTGGTGTTTTCAAAGACAATGTTAAAGTTCTCCGGTTCAACTGGTTTATCGGTACCATCACGACGCATTACCTCGTAGGCGTAACGTGGGACGTAGACCCAGAAACCGAGAATGTCGTCTTTATCAACCACCCTGCGCTCGCCCTTATATTTGCTCGGATTTCTCACCGTGACGGCATTTGCCCACTTCTTCTGATTATAGTTATACCAAGCTCCCGGATCATGTGGGTTTTCCGGCCACTTAATACTAGTCCATTGCGCATTGTTGTTATCTCCTGTGTAAATAACTGGGATCATGTTTTTGTCGAGGTCAACTTTGCAGTCACTCTTAGTATCGCCTGAGCGGCAAACTGAGTTTGGTACTACCGGCTTCGGGGCTGGTTTAGCGGTGACGGTATAGGTAATGGTGGTTTGGTAAGTACCG
>CAMYBM010000020.1 GCA_947253995.1 uncultured Candidatus Saccharibacteria bacterium
AGTTTTGGTAATTGAGACTATAGATATCGTAGAATAGAGATACTCCCGGGCGAGATAACTGCAGCAGAACTATACCGAAGCAGTTCGCCGGATGGTTCGGTTCTAGCAATGGCTTAGCTTTTAGCGGCAGATCAATTTCTAGTTGTAGAGTGAATAGGTCATTGTGGGTTGCCGGGTTGACAATTTGATAGGGTATACCAAGCAAATTGGCTACATTAAGCCATTGTGAAAGCCAGTCTGCTGCGATATCGTTAATTGTAATTGATGTTGTGATAGCGTTGCCACCGGTAATCGTTAGATCGAGACGCGTCGGCGGTGTTAATGTAATGAGCGAAGCATCTAAAGCTTCACTAAGCCGCGCAATTAGGTCAAGCGTAGGGTTCTGTTTACCATGCTCTAAGCGATTTAGGGCTGATTGGCTGGTCTTAACTTTAGCAGCTAGTGCTTGTTGGGTTAGCCCCCGTCGTTTTCGCCAGACCGTAATTAAGTTACCTAACTGTTGTAAGGCGTTTGCTTGCATGATCTAATTATACTATATAAGGTATTATTTAGCAGGTGCTTTTTTGGCTGGTAGTAGGAGCGCTAATAATAACAATATACAAGATAACAGCATTAACCAACTGCCCCAACCTAGACGAACGCTGAAAAAGCTGTCGAGGCTGGCTTTCTGCGCTAATGTCACAAAGGATATAACGATAAGGTCGCAGAGTAAAGTAGCCCAGGTTAAGGCACGCTTGCCTACAACGGCAGCGATTGCTAAAATTAGCGCTAATCCGGTAATGAGTTGCGCCAGGGTAATGTTATTGAATAAATCGATATTGATGCTATAACCATTCAGGCTAAAATGTTTGATCAATGAGTTTAAACTAGTATGAGAGGGGTTGAGTCCAAACCAAGTAGTGTTTCCGCTAGCTATGACTGCAAGGGTTGCACCAAGGACAATTAAGCGGCGAATAACGTTCATATAATTATTATAACATTAAAATAAAAACAACGGCCTAAAGCCGTTACTATAATAAATGGTGGGTTGAGAGGGGCTCGAACCCTCGACACCAGGCTTAAGAGGCCCGTGCTCTACCAACTGAGCTATCAACCCTTAACGAGTATTATACTAGCACACATCTAGCACAATGTCTATAGTCTGTGTTATAATGCAGTTGTAACACAAAATAAAAAGGCATATGATAACGAATAGTACAAAAAGTATCTGCGGCGTTGCTCTGGGCCTTATATTAACACTCTTGGGTAGTACAACTACTTTCGCGAGCGGTGGGCTTGGCTTGAATATACAGTCGCATTTGGATTTAAGTGTAACAAGTGGCATGGAAGCCGTTGCTAAGACTTCACTCGATGTTGTGTCGCCCAATCAAGGATATCGTGTAACTCTTACGTTGGCTAACGAGAGTTTAACCAACCCGGTCACACAGGAACTTAAGCTGCCTGGTAGGGGTGATTTGCTACAGCCATTAGCGAATGATACCTGGGGATACACTACGGATCTTAGTAAAGGGTTTACTAGTAGACGTCAGCAAGAAATTATTGTGAGCAAGTCGCCGACGTCGCATCGTCAATATGATTTGTGGTATGGAGTTAAGGTAAATCGGACGGTGCCGGGTAATTATACGGGGGCGGTTGAGTATACAATTACACCTGTGCTAGATAGTCAGCCGCAGCCTCAGCCAGGACCAAGACCTGAGCCGCGGCCTCATCCTCAGCCTCAGCCAGTAGTGCCAGTTGCTAAAGTAACTAGCGTTGAAGCTAAAGCATTACGAGCGCACAAGAGGAGTACGATAGTTGTTAAAGGTGCTAATCTACCGCTAAATAAACAAGCCCGTTTATTGGGAAAAGCTAACTTTGACTTAGTAATCAAAGCACAGAGCGCTGATAAGTTAGTGTTGGAGCTGCCTGAGACAGTCAAGCCTGGCAACTATCAGCTAACGCTAGATCAGGTATCATTATCGTCAGCCCAAAGTAACATAACAGTTTGGCCAAGCGGAGATTGCGTATCGGGAAATAAATTTAATACTTGCAAGGTTGTTTTGCCGTCAACGATGGTTGCGGTTAGATCATTGGGCGATAATAGCTATAAGATAGTTGACCCTAAGTCTAGCGAGTTCGGTGAGTGGTATGACTATGGATCTAAGATGTGGGCTGAAGCGGTCACCTTAGATGACGGCATAGTGCCAAAGGTAGGCGCAGTTTTAAGTAAGAGACAAATTCGACATCATTGGGTGTATATACCGCGTTTTGATTACGAGGTGATGCGTCGTGATGCGGTTGATCGGCCGGCGCCAGAAGTACCGTTTCGTTTGGTTTTTAGTAATAGTCAGCAGCAGCCTAAGCGGCCGGCACCAACTTGTTCTACGGTTAATGCAATGAAAGTTTATTATACGGATTGCAATATTAGCCGTAAGCATAGTGATAAAATTAGTACTTGGGCGACGCACCCGAGTTTCATTCAAGACAACTCGCCTCAAGATGGCATATGGATCAGCGATGCCATCACCCCGTTTGAATCCGGCATCGTCAAAGCTAACGCTGAATCTATAAATGGGTATGTGCGGCAATACCATCAACCAGTGCATTGGGCAAACAGTTTAGAATGGGGAGGGCTGGTTTATCTATCGGATAGTAGTTATGGTGCAGGTAATTTAGAAACTCATTGCAGTAGCAGTAGTAGTACGCCATCGTGCAAAGGCCTGAATGACATGGGGGAGACTATTATAACTAGTACCATGGTAACGAAGTACGGTTTAGCTAGTATGTCAGCAGAAGCGGACGAACAATACTCGAATGGTCAGTGGCTATGGCATTGCCGTTTTGAGACTTGTGGTGGGTATGCCTTGCATGAATTATCACCAGCAATGTACGGCCGAGGTGATTTCAAACTTGAGGTTATCGGGGATGAAACTTATTGGGCAAGTCGTGTACTATTTCGTTCTATACGAAGTTGGTATCGTCAGCGTGATGGTGTGTCAATAGCCTTTCGTCTGGCTTGGCCGGTGCGGCAGTAGAAGAAACTTGCAGTTGCCGCATGGCGACTTGAGCTAGCTCAAAGCAGCGTAGGCGTATAGGATTGTTGAGCAGACTGGTGCTTTCGCTGCGGGGGTATGCAGCGAGTAGCTTGGCGCTATTTGGCAGCTGGCTGAGGTCTCGACCTATCATGTAGTCAAGTAATTTTTCGGTACCAAAGTTTGCAATAGCGCACAAACTACCGCTGGCAGCGGCGTGAACAATAGTGGTATCGGCTAACTCTAGAGATAGTACGAGGTGGTCTCCGCAAGAGTGATGATCAACTACAGTGGTTAGAATTTGGTTGGTTGTTGGCAGTGTCGTGCGGTAGTGGGGATACTTTTGACAGTATAAGATGTCGTCTAGCAGCACAATAACTCCTTGAGACATCTTTGATAGCTAGTGATAAAATTACGAATCTCTTCTTCGGTGGTGTAGAGGCCGAATGAAGCTCGGACTGCTCCGGCAGGTAGGTTATGTGTGTCAAAATAGAGTTGATTGCAGAGTAACCCGCTGCGCACATTAATGCGATAACGATCGGCGAGCAAGAGAGCAATATCGTGCGGACTAGCTTTAGGGTGCGCTAATGCGATAGCGCCACCTACTTGGTCAAGTAGGTGATTAGCGAGACCACCTGCGCGAATCTGCTCTGTGGCATAATGCGCTAGCTTTGCGTAGTGCGCCGTGATTTTTGGCCAACCAATTTGATTTATTAAGTTGATTGTTGCGGCTAAACCTAAAATACCGGCGATATGAGGCGTCCCGGGCTCAAATTTACTAGGATCAGCGCGAAGTTGAAAAGTGTGCTGTTTAGTGTTGATTGCTTGAAAAGTTTCGCTGCCATAAAAGAGTGGGGTGAGGTGTTGTTGTAAGGCGCGCTTAATGTAGAGAACTCCGCAGCCGGTTGGCGCACCTAACTTGTGCCCGCTAAAGGCAAGGGCATCGCAGGCTAGTCGTTTAACGTCAATTGGTTGTTTAGCAATAGCTTGAGCGGCATCGACAACTACAACCCCGTTTAGTTCGTGGACTTGCTTTACAATATTAGGAAAAGTATGTTGGCGGATAGCAACGTTGTCTGCTAGTGCGTAAGAAAAAATTTTTGTATTAGGATGAATCGTAGCGGTATCGTTATAGATTAGTTGCAATTTTGCACCTGTATCGTGGGACAAGTTAGCCCAAGGTAGGTAATTTGAATTATGTTCGTGATCAGTTATCGCAATACGGTGCCGAGTGCTAATTGTTGGTAGCAAAAAACGCGCGATATAATTGATACTAGCAGTCGTAGAGTGAGTAAAGATAATTTCGTCAGATGATGCGTTAATAAATTGAGCAATTATTTTACGAGCTGCAGTAAATTGTGCAGTAATTTCACCTGCTCGTGGATAATTCGAACGGCCAACGTTGGCGGGATTTGTATAGTAGTCAGTAAGGGTTGTGAGTGTTACGCGTGGCATTAACCCGGTAGCGGCAGAGTCGAGGTAAATTGGTCGTGGTTGATCAAAATAGGGATATTGGTCGCGCATCATTATAGAATCCTCCCACCGGTTAAGTAGGGCTGACGTAAGCCGTTGAGTATGAGTTGTTCGGTCTGTTGGGGCGATAATCCACCACGGGCACAGTAGAACATCTCTTCCGCAGAGATCTGTTTGGTGCTTAGGGCATGCCCTGCCCTAACGGCGTTGTGATTGATTTCAAGATTAGGTGCGGCTATAACGGTAGCTTGATCACGCGTAACAACATGAATTTCTAGCCAAGCATCCGACCCTGGCGCGGTACTAGCGATGGTTATTGTGGCGTCGACTTTAACATGCGCGGTATCGCCGGCAAGGATAAGAATTTTTATGCGTGAGCGGCAGTTTGGTACAACATGGCAAAAGCGAAAACGATAAGAGCAGTTTGTTGTAGTCTCGATTAAATAACGCTGTTCAAAGTTATGCCGAATTGTTTTCGTGATATATTTCATCCCACTGCTCCTGACATGTCTAGATTAATGAGACGGTTGAGCTCAACGGCGTATTCCATCGGTAGGTTTTTAACGATTGGGTCAATAAAGCCATTAACGATTAAGCTAGTAGCCTCGTCTTCGTTGATGCCGCGGTTCATCATATAAAATAATTGCTCCTCGCTAATTTTGCTGACAGTAGCTTCGTGGGATACCTGCGCGTCGCTACAGGCAATGATATTTTGCGGGAAAGTATTGGATACGCTGCGTGAGTCCATTAGCAATGCATCACACTTAGCTGAGGTCTTCGCGTGACTGGCGCATTTAGCAAAGATATTCTTGCCACGATAAGAGCAAATTCCACCGTTTAACGAAATTGATTTAGCTACAATTGTGGATGAAGTGTATGGCGCTAGATGAATGGCTTTGGCGCCGTTATCTTGATTTTGCCCCGCTTTAGCTATGCCAAGCGATAAAATATTGCCGCGAGCTCCTGGTTCTAGCAGAACAATCGCGGGGTATTTCATGGTAACTTTAGAGCCAATATTGCCGTCAACCCATTCACCGAGAGCATCGTGATAAATGTGCATGCGTTGTGTCGTTAGATTTAAGACATTGGTTGACCAATTTTGGATTGTAGTATAGCGGACACGTGAACCAGCAAGAGCTACGACTTCGACGACGGCAGCGTGTAGCGACGCTGTACTATAGAGGGGTGCAGTGCAGCCTTCAATATATTGTACTTCGGATCCCTCATCGGCAATAATGAGTGTACGTTCGAATTGGCCAAGATTGGCGAGGTTAATGCGGAAATAAGCTTGTAGCGGAATTGTTAATTTGACATTAGGCGGCACGTAGATAAAACTGCCACCGCTCCAAACCGCAGTATTAAGTGCAGCAAATTTATTGTCATTGTAGGGTATCACGCTAGCAAAATAGCGACGAAAGAGTTCCGGATAGCGTTTGAGTCCAGTGTCTGTGTCGAGAAAAATAACGCCAAGATCTTCCCACTCGTGTTTTAGATTTTGGTAAACGATAGCAGAATCGTATTGTGCGCCAAGACCGGCGAGGTATTTTTGCTCGGCTTCGGGTAGGCCAATTTTGTCATAAGTTGATTTTATATCGTTGGGCAGATCAGCCCAATTGCTAGTTGGTTGATTGGCTTGAGACGAATAGTAACAAATATTTGAAAAATTAATCTTGAGGGTTGGACCAAATTTTGGTAGGGGCATTTTTAAAAATTGATGGTAGGCGCGTAAGCGCAGTTGAAGCATCCATGCCGGTTCGTGTTTTAAGGCACTAATTTGGCGAATAGTTGTCTCACTAAGGCCGTTGGCTAAGCGCATTGAGTTGCTCCATATTATAGGTAGCCTGTGGGTTGATAGCCTGCAACAATTGGTCGTGGTGCGTAATAAGGATTAATGTCGTGGGATAATTCAGTTGACGGAGACGTTGGCTAAGCAGCTTGACGCTAACTTTGTCTAGCCCAGAATCTGGTTCGTCAAGGAAGGCGAAACGCGGCTGCAGCAATAGCATTTGTAAAATTTCGGATTTTTTCTTTTCGCCGCCACTAAAGCCAACGTTAAGATCACGATTAGGATCAAAGTTAGTAAAGCCGAGAATCTTAGCTTCGCGTTGTAATTGATCTAGTACTTCAAGAAAATTAAAGCGGTTATTGGTGAGCTGTGCTAAACTGGTACGCAAAAAATTAGCATAGCTGACCCCAGGTATTTCCGCAGGGTATTGCATTGCTAAAAATAGTCCGCGTTTCGCTCGCTCGTTAGCTGGTAGATCGGTGATATCTTCGCCATCCAGAAAAATATGACCATGAGTGATGCGATAGTTCGGATGTCCGCAGATGGTGTTGGCTAAAGTTGATTTACCGCTGCCGTTACGACCAAGCAGGGCGTAATTTGTGTGGTCTTTAAAGTTGAGCGTAACGTCGCGCAGCAAGGACTTGCCTTCAGCGGTAGCAACTGATAAATGTTCAATAACTAGACCGTGTGCCATATTTACATTATGACAGCTTGAAAGCGAATGGCAAAGTGCTTACTCTAAAACTTGTTGCAAATTATACAAGTGTAATCGTATTGACTACACCATACATAGTGCTTATAATTAGTTGCAGTACACGATATAAAGCGTGTAGAATTAAGCAAAAAATAAATGGGGGTAAAATGACTGCAACTAAAACAACTAAAATACGCAGTGTGCGCTGCCGCAAGACAGACAAGGTTGATCTGTTTGCCGAGAATAATACGGCCTATAAAATTAGTGATTTAGTTGTGCAGTTGATGAGATCGTACCGCACGATTGCTGGCTCGTTAGCAAAGGACTCAAGTGGGATAAAACGTGAGAACGCAAATGTTAACGGCGACACTGCAATGGGTAAAATGCTGCAGTTTGGTCAGCAGGGGAGTAAGGCTTACACGCGCGCTTACTTATTACGCCCTGCACACGCTCATGCTCATGACGATGGTGACATCCATATACATGATTTAGATTTTTATGCAACGGGTACCTTAACTTGTTGCCAGACTGATCCGTTGGTTCTATTTGATCAGGGTGGTTTTTCGACTGGCCACGGTTATCTAAGGACGCCAAATAGTATTGGTAGCTATGCAGCTTTGTGTGCAATCATTTTGCAAGCTAATCAAAATGAGCAGCACGGCGGACAGGCTATTCCAAACTTTGATTATGCGATGGCGCCGGGTGTTGATAAGACTTACCGTAAGTCCGTCAAACGTATTCTAAAAGAATACAATAACTTGGTAGGGCAAAATTTAGCGATAGCTGCAAATGAGTTGGACCAGCTAAAATACCCAGATACGATTGATCGCCTGCCTGTAAAAATTTTTAAGTTAGCTCAGGATGATACGATTCGTCAGACTTATCAGGCGATGGAGGGGCTAGTACACAACCTTAATACGATGCACAGCCGCGCGGGCGCGCAAGTACCATTTACAAGTTTGAATTTCGGTACGGATACAACTCCTGCGGGTCGATTAGTAATTGAACAGTGGCTCAAGGCTATTGAAGCTGGATTGGGCCATCACGAGACGCCAATTTTTCCGATTAGTATTTTTAAGGTGAAGGAGGGGGTGAATTATAATCCCGAAGATCCAAACTATGACTTGTTTAAGTTGTCGATGAAGGTGTCAGCCAAGCGATTGTTCCCGAACTTTGTGTTCTTGGATGCGCCATTTAATTTAAAGTGGTATCGGC
>CAMYBM010000021.1 GCA_947253995.1 uncultured Candidatus Saccharibacteria bacterium
GCAACTTGACACCAATCATTAATAACGGTAAAATAAATCTTGTCTGGGTCGATAGCTCAGTTGGTAGAGCACGGGCCTTTTAAGCCTGGTGTCGCGGGTTCGAGACCCGCTCGACCCACCAGACCTTTTATGCGCCAATTGGCGCATTTTTTAATGTATAATATATACAAATGAAGCAAGAATTGATCGCTTGGCTTGGTACCGGTTCTATTAATATCTTTGGTGTACCCTTATCCGGCAAGGACACTCTCGGACACTTTTTAGCTAATTATTTTGATGCTATTTTTTTAAGCAGCGGCGACCTAGTGCGCGCTGCCGCCAAAAACTATCCTGATCCTGCAATCAAACAGGCAGCGATGGCTAATGTGCATGGCCTACTAACGCCAACAACTGAATTTCAAAAATTAATTATTCCTCGCCTCAAAGACTCCTCCCTCAAAGGCAGGCCCCTGATTCTTAGTTCGATTGGCCGCTGGATTGGCGAAGAGACTCCAGTTATGGCGGCACTAAACGATTCCGGCCATCAACTTAAGGCTGTTATCGTGCTTGAAACTAACCAACAAGAAATCATCTCCCGCTGGCATTACGCTCAAACGCACCCACGTAACGGTGTCCGGGCAGATGATTTCGGGCGCGACCGCTTCGAACGCCGCCGTGCCGAATTTACAGCCAAAACGCTGCCCGTCATTCAGTACTTCGATCAGCTTGGTTTAACTATACATATCAACAGCAGCGGGGCCAAAGAAGAAACTTTCCGCAAGACCATACAACAGCTTGCCAATCTTGCTGGCGTTACGACAGATTAGTCTCGCCGTAGCATCACAGTAAAAGCATCCGCCGGAATATCAACTTTACCAAAGCGCTTCATCCGCTTCTTACCCCTAGCCTGCTTGGCAAGAAGTTTCTTTTTACGTGATACATCACCACCGTACAGTGGTCCAGTCACATCTTTACGATAGGACGACAAATCTTCGCGTGCAATAAATTTGCCACCGATTGCCGCTTGCAAACTTACCGCAAACTGCTGTCGCGGGATTACCTCCTTTAGCTTCTTGCAAATTTCGCGCCCTAAACGCGGCGCTTCGCTACGATGACACATCAAGCTAAGCGCTGATATCATTTCACCAGCGACGTAAAAATCCACTCGCACTAGGTCCTCTGTACGATAACCAATCAGATCGTAATTAAACGTACCGTAGCCGGCTGTTGCCGACTTTAACTGATCGTAAAAATCGGTTAACAAATTAGCCATCGGTGCTTCAAAATCAATCACAGCACGCTCGCCAATGTAGCTAATATTCTTTTGTAAACCACGCTTTTGCACCACTAACTGAATGATAACACCGACGTATTCCTTTGGCGCAACCAATTCGCCGCCAATCCATGGTTCGGCCACGCTAAGCACTAGCGAACGATCCGGCAACTCACTAGCTGACTCGATTTCAATCTTCTGCCCATTGTTCAGCTTTACCTGATAGCTAGTCGATGGATTGGTCACAATCAAATCAAGCTGGTATTCCCGCTCTAAACGTTCGCGCACAATATCCATATGGAGTAGCCCCAAAAAGCCCAGACGCAAGCCAAAGCCTAACACTGGTGAATTCTCTGGCGTAAAGTGCAATACCGAATCGCTCAGCGACAGCTTTTCAACTGCATCTTTTAATTCTTGATAGTACTCATTAGAGGTAGGGAAAAAACCAGCATACACAAACGGTTTAACCTCCTTGTAACCAGGCAAGGGCTGCACTCGCGAGTAGATCGTCTCCCCGCGTTCCGTTACCGCCTCGGACTGTAAAGTAATAGTATCGCCAACCCGCGCCTCACGTGTCGTTTTTAGATTAGTTACGATATAGCCAATTTCGCTAGTAAATAGCTCGTTCGCTGGTTGCATCGTTGGTGCCAAGTGTCCAATTTCTAGTGCTAAAGCATTCGCACCCGTGGCCATCATTTTTATTGCCTGCGACTTGCAAAGCGTGCCATCCACGATTCTCACGTAAAGTACGACTCCTCGATAGTCGTCATAATAGCTATCAAAGATTAGCGCTCGCAGCGGCCCGTTAGTTTTGCCAGTTGGTGCTGGTATTTTAGCGACAATTGCGTCTAGCACCTGAGGCACATTGCGACCAGTTTTAGCGCTAACTTGAATGATATCGTCTTCATCGCAACCCAGCAAATTGACAATCTCAGCAGTAACGCGCGGCACATCCGCTGCCGGCAAGTCAGTTTTATTTAGTACTGGAATAATACTGAGCCCAGCGTCTAAAGCTAGATAAACGTTAGTTAGCGTCTGCGCCTGAATTCCTTGCGTAGCATCTACCACTAAAATGGCGCCTTCCACGGCCGCCAACGAGCGTGATACCTCATACGAAAAGTCTACATGCCCAGGTGTATCAATTAAATTTAGCGTATAGCCACGGTAAGACATACACACCGGCGACAACTTAATCGTGATGCCCTTCTCACGCTCCAAATCCATCGAGTCTAGCAGCTGAGCCTTCATCTCGCGACGTTCAACAGTATTGCACAATTCCATCATCCGATCGGCCAAGGTTGATTTGCCGTGATCAATGTGCGCAATAATACAAAAATTGCGAATTTTAGCGTTGTCTACCACTTAATACTCCAGCAAGAACTTTTTTCACAATACCAATAATTGGCTGAATTTCCTCCAAGCATAACACACGCGATGCTACGCCATAGACTAAAGCTGACACTATCACAATCAGCAGCAATGGCGCTACCACAATTAGCATGTTCTGATTAGCAAATTGCAAGTTAAACATCCGCACTAGAGTATAAGTAGCTGCTGCCATACAAGCAGTCGCTACGACCATCTTCAAAAGTGCTAACAAGAATTTAACATTAAATAGGCGCGGCACCTTGTGCATAATCAAAGTAAATAATGCGATCAACTCAAGCAGCGCCCAAATCACCTGCGCCCAAGCAACACCTATAATACCAGCATGCAAACCAAAAACAAACCAGAGTTCCAACAAGACCGTAATAAACAACGTCACTAACGATACGCGAAATGGCGTTCTGGTATCCTGAAACGCATAAAAGCTCCGACTAGCCAAATGAAAGATTGACCGCAGTAACGTTGCGATACATAAAATACCAAGTAGCGTTGCAATCAAGCCGTTGCCACCACGATCGATAATTGATACCAAATAACCCCGCACAAAAAACATTCCAACAGCCGTTGGCAACGCTAACCAAATAATTGTGCGCAAGGTCGAACGCAATTGCTGCGCAAATTTTTTTGAGTCACCGGCTCCAGCATCATCACTCAGCTGTGGGAAAGCAGCAGTTGAAATTGCGACCCCAATCAAATTAATTGGCATATTATATAATGTACCGGCTTGCTGATAGGCTCGAATTGTACCATCTACCATACGGCTTGCTAAGTTGGTATCAATCATTGCGCTAACATAGTCAAGGCCTTGATCAGCTGACCGCGTCGGCAAAAGTGACAAAACCTTGCGGAACCCCTGATTCTTCCAGTAGATTTTAAAGCGGTAATCAAAACCCAAACCAGCAAGACCAACTACCGAAACCACCAACTGCAATATTGCTCCAATGACAACACCAATAGCTACGCCCATAATGCCACCGCTAAAGATTTGATGCCCAAATAGCGAGATGCCATCAGTAAAATACATAGCCCCAATAATAATACCGATATTATAGACGATTGGCGATACTGCATAAAACACGAAGCGACCAACTGCCTGCTGCATTGATCCAATCACGCTAGCAATCGAAAATAAGAATGGGTTAATTGCAATCACGCGCATCATACTGGTTGCCAAAACCTGTCCCGACTCAGATAGTCCAGGCCCGACAACATACTTCACCAACCACGGGGCAAAAATCATAATAACCACCGAGATAATCATTGCCATTACTGCAAAAAAATTAATCAGTGAAGCACTCATTTGCCATGCGCTTGTGCGATTGTTTTTCGCCAAACGAGCGTTAAAAACCGGTATAAATGTCACCGACAAAGCGCCACTCACCAGAATTAGGTACATAAAATCTGGTATGCTAAAGGCCACTGTATATGCGTCAATCCCAACTTTGTACGTATCGAGATACATTGAGTTGAGCAAACGATCACGATAAATTCCCAGCAAAGCCGAAATTAGCGTTGAACTAGAGAGCAGCAAGGCAGCCAAACGCATACCCATGCGCTGATTTGACTTAGCGAGCAAAGCCAGGGCGCGACCGCGCTGCCGGTCACGCCACGCCAATACAGCACGCGCCTGCAATCGATTAAATATTTTAAGCCTCACCCGCTAATCCTTATTTTAATTTAGCCGCATCTGGCAAAACTGCGCCCTGAAAGATTGCCTTCACTTCTTCGGCATCCAACGTCTCGCGCTCAAGTAGCGCATCCTTAATCTTCTCCAAATATTCACGATTAGCCGTGATAACAGCCTCGGCACGCGCAGCGGCCTCAGTAATCAGATGGTGGATCTCCTCATCAATCAACTCGGCTGTCTTTTCGGAATACGGCCGCTCACGCCCAAGGCGATCCATCATTGAGCCGCCCGTATTTTCATGGAATACTTGGTCACGCAGTCTTTCGCCCATGCCCTGCTCAATAACCATCTCGCGTGCCATATCTGTTGCAGCGCGTAAATCTGAACCAGCGCCAGTTGTGATATGGTTAGCGTCGTAGATGATCTTTTCAGCAACACGGCCGCCTAAGGCTCGTGCCAGTGAATCTTTATACTCAACCAACGAAGTATATGGCCTATCCTCTGCCGGCAAAGTCCAAGTTACGCCACCCGTACCACCGCGCGGTATGATTGTAACCTTGTGAACATTGTCGCTATTTGGCAATACCTGGGCAACCAAGGCATGACCGCCTTCATGATAAGCCGTCATGATGCGATCACGTTCTGACATCGGCTTGTTCTTGCGTTCTGGACCAATCGCAACTTTTTCAAAAGCTTCCGTAATGTCTTCATTGGTAACCTTAGTACGATTATCCCGCGCCGCCCGAATTGCCGCCTCATTAGCAATATTAGCCAAGTCCGCACCTGATGAACCGGTTGTCTTGGCGGCAAGAGCGTCCAAATCCACATCTTCAGCAACAGGCTTCTTCGCAAAGTGTACCTTTAAAATTGCAAGGCGATCAGGCCTCTCTGGCAAGTTAATGTTAACGCGGCGATCAAAGCGACCAGGACGCAACAAAGCTGGGTCTAGTACATCAGCACGGTTAGTAGCGGCCAACACGATAACATTTTGCTCTTTATCAAAGCCATCCATTTCTACCAAAATTTGGTTAAGAGTTTGCTCGCGTTCATCGTGGCCACCACCCATACCGCTACCGCGGCGGCGGCCAACAGCGTCGATTTCATCAATAAAGATAATACACGGAGCATTACGTTTAGCCTTGTCAAATAAATCACGCACCCGCGAAGCACCGACACCAACAAACATTTCCACGAATTCCGAGCCAGAAATTGAGAAGAATGGCACACCTGCTTCACCTGCCACGGCGCGAGCTAACATCGTTTTGCCGGTCCCCGGAGGCCCAACAAGTAGTACGCCCTTTGGAATCCGCGCGCCAACTTGGCGAAACTTCTTTGGATGCTTCAAAAAGTCAACTACTTCGGTCAAATCTTGCTTGGCGTTGTCGTTTCCAGCAATCTCGCTGAAACGTGTGTCTGCCTTGGTACTTTCGTACAATTTAGCCTTGGACTTCCCAAAACCCATTGGGTTTTTGTCTTGCCCGCCAACCTTATTCATCATCCAAACAATAAAGACAAAGAGCAGCAGGGTTGGCACTATCATCATCGCAATATTAAGCAAGGCGTCCATTGTATGGTCAGGCGACTTGACTTCATACTGAACACGTTTAATATCTAGCCCCTGCTCCGAAGCTGAAGCACCGGCTGGAATACGCGAAATACGGCTTGGTTTAGACTCAGGCTTGCCATCATGATCGCGCATTGTAACCTTAAGATCCATGCCTTGTTCTTCGATCTTTGCAACCTTACCGTTATTAACATCGCGCACCAAATCAGTAAACGACATCGGCTTAGCTGGAGGGTTTAGTCCTAGTGATTGACTAACCAGACCAATCATCGCACAGACAATAATACAAAAAATAATCGACTTAATAATCTTACCGCCATTACCAGGCGACTTACGTGACAAATTTACTTTGCGTGACTTTAGTTTCATACCATCTATCTTAACACAGGCGACAGCTTATTGCATTCTATGTGAACTAATGATTGATCAATCCAAACTTTAACCGTCGACGTTTGCCAAACTTTATGCTCACGGGCGTTACAAATAAAACACCTCAGTTCATTTAGCTGTGGCCGGGTGAGCTGCGCAAATGTCAAGCGGCGC
Source organism: uncultured Candidatus Saccharibacteria bacterium (assembly GCA_947253995.1). Lineage (GTDB taxonomy): Bacteria > Patescibacteriota > Saccharimonadia > Saccharimonadales > Saccharimonadaceae > Nanoperiomorbus. Next base: position 6,373 of record CAMYBM010000021.1, read on the forward strand.
AACAATTCTAGTGTAATCGCGCCTGGCAGCATTACCACCACGTAACGTTTAAGTAGATAAGCAGACGGCTTGCGCTCAACCAATTTTACAATCAACTCGTCAATTGTTGCGTCAATCGTACTGCGCAATTCCAGCTGACGTTGATACAAATTTTGCCAAACAGCCAACTGTGGCGCCGGCAGATTACACAGACGACTACGCCAACGATTGCGCAAATACACCAAACTCTGATTGGTCGAGTCTTCGCGCCACTTCAAATTATGTTCCAAAGCGTAAGCTACAATATCAGTTTTTGGCATTTGTAGTAATGGCCGCAGCGCCTTGGTCAGCGGAGTTAATCCACGCCACCCCGTACCGCGGGTCAAATTAATCGCCATTGTCTCTACCAGATCATTTAGATGGTGTGCTGTCACCAAAACGCCGCCAACTTGCTGACAAACATTTTGGAGAAAAATATATCGCTGCGTGCGGGCTGCCGCTTCGCTTTGGCAATCTATTGCGTTAGCCGTACCGAGATAGTATCTTACTCCTAATTTTTCGGCCAAGCGCAACACAAAATCAGCATCACGCCAAGCCTCCGCTCCGCGCAAACCATGATTAAAATGCGCTACAACAAAATCATTTGGAAACTCGCCCCCGGCAAAATGCTGCTTACGCCAAGCGGCATCTTTGGCTGTTCGCCACAGCAGCACCACTGAGTCTACTCCACCCGATACTGCCAGCACGTACTTCATGCTTCAATTATACCATCTTAATCGTAAAATAACCTTGACAATTTGTCCATTATTTGCTACTATATAATCAGTTGTTTAAATTGAAAGAAAAACATATGAAAATTTTTAACCCCGAATCTAAACCCTTCCGCAGCCCTAATCGCACCGCTCTGATCGCGCGCAAACTCGGCGAGCTCAGCTGCCACGATCAAAAGTCCGATACCGATATTGACCGCATCTACCAGCACATCACTTTACTTAATCAGCTAGCTCTTGCTGGTATGCGCGAACACATCACGCACTAGTTGCGCCAAAGCGCAGCTAGTGCTATAATACCTAAAGCTAAAGCTTGGCTCCGTAGCTCAGCTGGTTAGAGCACGAGACTCATAAGCTCGGGGTCGCTGGTTCGAGCCCAGCCGGCGCCACCATTTTAAGTTTTAGCTTTACTACTAATTATCGCGGGGTGGAGCAGCCTGGTCAGCTCGCTTGGCTCATAACCAAGAGGTCGTTAGTTCAAATCTAACCCCCGCTACCAAGTAATTATTCTGCCACTACCTGGCATTTTTTTAATTTTATATTATAATAAGTACAAGTAGCCGCAAAAGCAACCATACATAAAAACCTAGGGAGAGAAACAAATGTTATTTAATATTAAGCAGCAGCAATTACAGAGGATGTTGGCTGCCTT
>CAMYBM010000022.1 GCA_947253995.1 uncultured Candidatus Saccharibacteria bacterium
GCAAAGGGCGTGGTATGCGCCCAGAAAAAGCTTGCACTGCTTGTGGCGGCGATGGTTTAGTGCGCGGTCGGAGTAGTTTTAAAGTCAAGATTCCTGCCGGCGTAGATGAGGGTACTGTTATTCGAATTGCTGGGCGGGGCGAAGCCGCACAGAATGCCCCGCGGGGTGATCTTTATTTGGTGATTCACGTCAAGCCGCACAAACAATTTACCCGTGAGGGGGATCTAATTTTGAGTAACGTTACCATTAATATGGTTGATGCTGCGCTTGGCTGTGAAGTTGAAGTGAGCACGATCGATGGTCCTCTAGTAATGAAGGTACCGGCTGGTACGCAGTCGGGGACTGATTTTAAGTTGTCTAATCATGGTGTGCCGCGTAATGGCGGTAGGTCTCGTGGTGCTCAAATAGTAACCGTACACGTTACGACACCAACTAGATTAAATCGTAAGCAAAAAGAATTGCTTAAAGCATTTAAAGATCTTGTCTAGCTGCGCTACTGGATAACTGGGGCGTGCTATAATGTAAAGTATGAAATTTACAGCTGGATCGCGGCGTCGCGCGCATGAATATGAGAAAGACATCATAAAGCAGTGGAAGGAGCGTAATACTTTTAGACGCTCGATTGAGTTACGTGATCCAGCTAACCCGTATGTATTCTATGACGGCCCTCCATTTATTACTGGAGTGCCTCATCATGGTACGTTGCTTAGTTCAATTATTAAGGATGCCGTGCCACGCTATTGGACGATGCGGGGTAAGCGAGTTGAGCGTGTATGGGGCTGGGATTGCCATGGTCTGCCGGCGGAAAACTTTGTCGAAAAACAACTAGGCATTGTTGATCGCCGTCAGATTGTAGTAAATCCAGATCAGCCAGCCGTCTTAGATAAGTCAGGCGAGCCTTTGCCCACAATATCGCTAGCAAAATACATCGAAACAGCGCGTGACTCGATGATTGCTAACAGCGAAGCTTGGGAAGGCGTTATCGATCGTATTGGACGCTGGGTCGATTTTAAGGGCGCGTACCGCACCATGAATAAAGATTACATGGAAAGCGTATGGTGGGCGTTCAAACAACTTTATCAGGCTGGAAAGATTTATGAGGGCGAGAAAGTTCTCATGTATGATACAAAGTTTGCTACTCCAGTATCAAAAGCTGAAGTAACAATGGATAATGACGCTTATCAAACTGTAACTGATCCAAGCGCTTTCGTCAGGTTTAAGTTGCGCGACGATGAAGCCAGGCGTTCAGGGCTGCCAATCGGTACCGCAATGTTGGCTTGGACAACGACGCCTTGGACGCTGCCCGCTAATCTAATGTTGGCGGTAAATGTTGACATGACATATTGTCTGGTTAACTGTGCCGGGGAGCATTTGGTAGTAGCTAAATCTTGCTTGGCCCAAACTTTTCAAGATGAGAAGCACCAGCCGATTGCTTATGATGTAGAACAAGAATTTACGGGTGATAAACTAGTTGGGCTAAAGTATCAACCGCTAGATACTGGATCGACTTGGCCAGCAGATACCAAGATCCACCAGATTTATGCGGCAGATTTTGTGTCAACTGATTCTGGTACTGGTATCGTGCATATAGCCCCAGCTTACGGCGAAGACGACTTTAAGCTGGCGCAGAGTCTAGGAATTAAAGCTTTTCACGTGATTGATGATAATGGCTATTACTCTGATACTAATTATAAAGGACGTGAGGTTTGGTCAAATAACAAGTTTGTTGCTAAAGATTTAAGAGAACGTGGTGCTATTTGGCAGATTCGTTACATTCAGCATGAATACCCGTTTAACCCGCGCTCAAAGCAACGAATTATGTATCGCGCTATTCCGTCGTGGTTCTTTAACATTCAAGATGCAAAGCCTTTACTGTTTGCGCAAAATGAGAATATTAACTGGTTCCCACCGCACCTAAAGCACGGTCGTTTTATGAAAAATATCGAGCAAGCGCCAGACTGGAACTTAAGCCGAGATCGTTTTTGGGCGGCAGCTATGCCGGTGTGGAAAGGTGATCAAGGCGCGGTCGTTGTCGTAGGATCTTATGATGAATTAGAGAAGTTGAGCGGGTGTCGTCTTGAAGATTACCATCGGCCATGGATTGATGCCGTAAAAATTTATGGTGATAAGTTGGATGAGGCAACGCGTAAGAAATATGGCATTAAGCCAGGTGAAGTTTTAACACGAATTGACAAGGTGCTAGACTGTTGGTTCGAGTCGGGATCAATGCCGTTTGCGCAATTACATTACCCATTTGAGAATAAGACTAAATTTGAACAAAGCTATCCAGCTGATTTTATCGTAGAGTATATTGGCCAGGTGCGCGCTTGGTTCTACTACGTTCATGTAGTTAATACGGCATTGGCTGAAATTGGTGCGTTCGGTAAAGAGCGAGCTGAAGCCCCACATAAAAATGCGTTCAAGAACGTTATTACGACTGGTGTAGTTGCTGGCAATGATGGCCGTAAAATGAGCAAAAGCTTGGGTAACTTTACTGACCCAAATATTTTGATGGATCAATATAGCGCCGATTCCTTAAGGTTTTTGTTGCTAAGTTCGCCATTACTGAATGGTGAAGACTTTGCTTTAATGGACAAAGATGTCTCCGATATTGCGCGTAAGTTGGCAATGGTGTGGAATATGTACGACTTCTTCACAACTTACGCTAGCGTAGACCAATGGGAATATACTGGCGGGGCTATTCCGACAATTCAGCTTGATACCTTAACTCATCCATTAGATCGTTGGATTGTATCGCGAGTTCACGAGCTAACTACGCACATTAGTCAATTTATGGATGAATATAATATACCAGATGCACTAAGTGCCGTGCTACCGTTTTTGGATGATGCATCGAACTGGTACGTACGTCGTTCGCGTCGTCGTTTCTGGAAGAGTGAAGATGATGCTGACAAGGCCCAAGCCTACCAAACTATGCACTATACTTTGGTGCGGTTGAGTATGATATTGGCACCGTTTGTTCCATTTTTGGCTGAGGAGCTTTATCAAAGGCTCGCCGGTGGCGACTCGGTGCACTTGCTTGATTGGCCAACTGATAGCCCGGTTGACGAAAAGGTACTAGCCGACATGTCGCGCGTGCGTAGTTTAATTAACCAATGCTTGGCATTGCGGATGCACAAGGATGAAGCGAGCAATGAACAGCAAGTTAAGATTCGTCAGCCATTGGCATTTGCCAGTTACTCGGGTAAGCGCCTTGATGCGGTTTATGAGCAGATGATGCGCGAGGAATTGAACGTTAAGCAGATTAAATGGGTCGAGGATCTGCGTAGCTATGAAAGCAATGCTTATGGCGTGCCAGTTAAAATTGACGATATTGAATCGCGACAGCTGTGGATAGAGCTTGATAAAACAGTTACTCCAGAGTTGGCTTGCGAGGGACTGAGCCGCGAGATTATTCGCGCCGTTCAGAAAGCACGTAAGGCGGCGGGCTTGCAAGTTGACGATCGAATTAAGCTATGCATTATTGCAGAATCAAATGAGATCAAGCAAGCAACGCGCATCTGGCAAGATGCTATTATGCGTGAAGTTCTAGCTGTAGAATGGCTTGGCCGACCGGCTGACGGGTTTTATACTGAGCAAGCTAAAGCGAATGGTTTTCAGTTTACGGTCGCGCTAAAACGAGCGTAGCTGCGGAGGTATTTGCACATATTTGTGTTATATGATAGGATAATAGAGATGATTACTAAAGAAGAGAAGTTAGCTGCAATGAAGTTGACCCAGTTACATGATAGTGATACTGGTTCGGCTTCGGCACAGGTTGCTATCTTGACTAAGCGGATCAATGGCTTAACTGAGCATATGAAGAACAACAAGCACGACTATATGACTCGTCGTGGCTTGATTCAGCTAGTTGGTCGCCGCAAGCGCTTGCTGAAGAATCTTGAGCAAGGTGACTTCGCGCATTACAAGAGCACAATTGAAGCGCTTGGCCTGCGCAAATAAATAGATAGCATTAAACCCTCCTAGCATAAAGGAGGGTTTTTGAGTTATGGCGCGATAGTTTGGTATAATATAGATTATTAACGTGTTGGCAGTGAAAATTGCTCAAGTAATAAGTATTAGTTGATCGATTTGCGCTACTGACACAGAAAGGATTATATGACAAAAGTCATTCAAACAGGCAAAGAATTAATCAAATTATCTACGACCTGGTTGGGTCGAGAATTGATCGTTGAGGTCAACCGCGTTTGTTTTCGAACGCAGGCCTCGGTATTAGTTCACTATGGCGACACTACGGTTCTAGGTATTGCGCAAGTTGGCGACGTTAACCCAAACCTAGATTATTTCCCGCTGTCGATTGATTACGAAGAGAAGTACTATGCAGCCGGCAAGATGAGTAGCTCACGCTTTATTAAGCGAGAGGGCAAACCGTCAGACGAGGCCGTACTAGTAGGGCGTCTGATCGATCGTCCAATCCGACCATTATTCCCAAAGGGGTATAAAAACGAGTGTCAGGTAGTTGCAACGGTGTTATCGATGGATCCGAACTTCCGCCCGGATGCCGTAGCGATGTTTGCCGCATCGACGGCTTTAATGTTGACGGGTGCGCCGTTTGATGGTCCAGTAGCAGGGTTACGTATTGGTTTAACCGATCAGGGTGAATTTAAGGCATTCATGAGCCGTGACGAGTTGGCCGCCGGTAAGCTTGACCTATTTGTTGCCGGTGGGAAGCAAGGCATAATGATGGTTGAGGCCGGCGCCAAAGAAGTGTCGGAAGACACGTTGGTAGACGCCTTCAAGTGGGCAGAGGCTAACATTCAACCAGCATTAGATCTGCAGCTTCAACTGAAAAAGTTGGTGAATCCAGAAGAATTGCCTTTTACGCTTGAGTTACCGGATGAAGCGATCCAAGCCGTAGTTGATAAATATATGGCAGACAAGTTAGGCGATGATTTACATCTACCATATCCGCAGCGTAATGAAAAGTTGAATGCGATTCGTCAAGAGTTTAAGGACTATTTTGCCGAAAAGTTAGGTGAAGCGGATTGGGAAGAGCAGAGTGCTGCCTATTGCGACGCGATGGAAACTGCAATCAAGAAGGATGTCCGGGCGGGCATTGTTAAACATGCCATTCGTCCAGATGGCCGAGCTTTAACTGAGATTAGACCATTGACATCAGAAGTAGCAGTGCTGCCAAGAGTGCACGGTTCGTCGTTATTTACACGTGGTCTTACGCAGGCTATGAATATCGTAACACTTGCCCCGCTATCAATGGCACAGTTGGTGGATACAATGGAGGTGTCGGATGGTACTCGACGTTATATACACCACTATAATGCACCGGGCTATACAGTGGGAGAAATTAAACGCATGGGGACGCCGGGGCGCCGTGAAATTGGGCACGGCTATTTAGCAGAGCGGGCAATTTTGCCGGTGCTGCCGAGCGAAGAAGAATTCCCTTACGCGATCCGGGCAGTTACGGAGATCATGTCACAGAATGGGTCAACTTCGATGGCTGCTACTTGTTCATCGTGTTTGGCGTTGATGGATGCCGGCGTGCCAATCAAGCGACCAGTTTCTGGAGTGGCCATGGGCTTGATGATTGATGGTGATAAACATTACATTTTAACGGACATGGCCGATCAAGAAGACTTTGCCGGTGATATGGATTTCAAGTGTACTGGTACGAGCGATGGGGTTACTGCCCTGCAAATGGACATAAAAGTTCATGGCTTAACAATAGATATTTTGCGTGAGGCTTTAATACGAGCGAAGCAAGCGCGAGCTGAAATTCTAGCAAATATGTTGCAAGCAATTAGTGCGCCACGCGATCATATTTCACCTTATGCCCCGCAGATTGAAAAGCTTGTTATTAGCCCAGATAAAATTGGCGCTGTAATTGGCAAAGGTGGTGAGACGATCAACAAAATTACTTCAGAGACCGGAGTTGATATTAATATTGGTGAAGACGGTTTAATTACATTTGCATCGAGCGATAAAGCTGCTATGCAGCGCGCTTTGGATTGGGTGCGTAGTCTGACCGAGGAGCCTGAGGTTGGCAAAATTTATCGTGGCAAGGTGGTTAGCGTTAAAGATTTCGGTGCGTTTGTAAATATTATGCCGGGTATTGATGGCATGCTCCATGTTAGCAATATCGTTGAGCGGCGCATCAAGGATCCGTCAGAGGTTCTGCATGTCGGCGATATGATTAATGTCAAGTTGGAAGCAATCGACGGTAAGGGTCGTTTGAGCCTAGTCATGAAGGGCATTAAACAATAGAGTATGGCCTGGTCGGTTATAACGGGTGGGAGTTCTGGCATAGGTCTTGAATTTGCGCATCAGCTAGCTAGCCAGGGGCAGAATTTGGTGCTAATTGCGCGCAGTGCGGACGAACTTGAGTCGGTTAAGAAAAAGCTGCGATCAAATTATGCCGTTAAAGTTAAGACAATTGTGGCAGATTTGTCGAGAGCAGATCATATTGATCAAATAGCTGGTCTAATTCGGCGCATTAAAGAGCTAGACTACGTAGTAAATAATGCTGGCTTTGGTTTGCATTATCGGGCAGATGATTGTAGTAAATCTGTAGTTGCGCAGCAGCAAGCTGCTATTAGTGTAATGATTAGTGCGGTAATGACTCTGAGCTTGGCCGCTGTTAGCGCGATGCGTAGGCGCGGTAGGGGACATATCATTAACGTTTCATCAATTTCGGCGTGGCTGTTAGTCGGTAATTATTCAGCAATTAAAGGCTACGTTTTGACTTATACGCGAGCGCTTAACTTGGTGTTGAAGGACAGCGGCATAACGGCGACAGCAGTGTGTCCGTCATGGGTACACACTAATTTTCACCGTGCAATTGGAGCGCCTGAGCCAGCTATGCCTGAATGGTTGTATATGCCAGTTAACGAGCTAGTTAGTAAAACTCTTGCTGCAGTACAACAAGGTCGTTCTGAAGTTATTCCATCTGTAGTGTGGCGCGTCATTATTTGGTTTTTACAGCATGGTCCAGTTGGCTTGCAGAGGTACGTAACTAAAAAATATATTGGTACAGGGAGTTATCGTGTGCGAATGCGAGACTAAAGAGTATCGATCGGTTTGTTTAAGGTTTATCCGTTGCTTAATACAAACGATAGTATTAGTGCCATTTTTGCACTGTGTTTTGAGAATTAAGGTAAAGGGCAAGCGTAATGCTACGAGTAAGAATTCGCCGCTTATTATCATTGCTAATCATCAATCACATTTTGATGCACCATTGATTATTGCAAGTTTACCTCGACGTCAGGCGGTACGCGTTGCTGTTGGCGCTGCGGCAGATAATTTTTTTAAGAATCGTTGGCAGAGCTTGCCGACGCGCATTTTACTGAATACATATCCAATTGATCGTGATCATTCTAGCGCCCATAAGGGGTTAACTAAAAAGTTGATTGATGATCATATTTCTATACTAGTTTTTC
>CAMYBM010000023.1 GCA_947253995.1 uncultured Candidatus Saccharibacteria bacterium
CGCGTTGGCAAACAGTCTACCGTCAAAGTATCACCATCCGAGACATGAGTCACCCGGCAATGTGGCAAGTTACGGTAACCACCACCATTGTTTGACGACACCGATGGTTTAGCCGAACCATTCACCGACGATTTACCCGAGGCTGCAATTGGCTTACTGTCTGACTTACCATCGCCCCCTTTAACTGATGTAACATTGGTAATGGAATTTTTGTCTACTTTTTGCGCAGTCTGAACATTGGGGGATTTTGCATTATTCTGAGCACTAGTACCATACTGTTTATTCTGGCCAAGCGCAGCCAATATTAGTACTACGGCAACAATCGTCCACACTACAGTTTTACGCGTCAGTCGATGACGCTTCGGTGAATTCAGACTATTTTGCTTTAGTTTTTGTCTATTGCTAAACATCTTCCCCCCAAAAAAAATAATATCTGGTACCTCAGGGAGGATTCGAACCCCCGACACGGTGGATAGAAGCCACCTGCTCTAATCCCCTGAGCTACTGAGGCAAATACTGGTGCGGGTGGAGAGAGTCGAACTCTCGTCGCAAGTTTGGAAAACTCGTATATTAACCGCTATACGACACCCGCTCAATCTACATTATAGCCAATTAACCCAGTTTTGCCAAACTAGCTTGAATATCTTGAGCGCTTAAGCTAATACTTGAACCGGCACGTAATTCTCCTGACAGCAATTTCTCAGCTACAATATTCTCTACTGTCTTCTGCACAATACGCCGCATCGGGCGAGCGCCCAAGCGTGGATCATAGCCAGCATCAACTAGTAACGGTTTAGCCTCGTCCGCAACATGCACTGCAACCTTTTGTGCTGCTAAGTTTTTGTTAATACCAACCAAAATTAAATCAATAACTTGAATCAATTCAGCCTTGGTCAGCGGGCGGAAAACTGCAATCTCATCAAAGCGGTTAAGAAATTCTGGCTTAAACTCACCGCTATTAATCAGCTGATTCTGAATCTGACTTGAAAATTGCTCAATCTTATAACCGGCATCAATGTAACGGCGGATTAAATCGGCACCAGCGTTAGAAGTAGCAATCACAATTGTATCTCGAAAGCTAATCTCTCGGTTATTGATGTCACGTAAAACGCCCTCATCCAATACCTGCAATAAAGTCGTCAGGACATTCGGGTGTGCCTTCTCAATTTCATCAAGTAACACCACTGAAAACGGATTCTTTTGTACTTGTGCCGATAATGAATTAGCATCTGTTGCGCCATCGGCAATTAACCGCGATACGTCATCAGGACGAACATACTCGTTGAGATCAATTCGTACCATGTGACCCTCGCCGCCAAAGTAGACATCAGCTAGCGACTTGGCCAATTCGGTCTTTCCTACACCAGTTGGCCCTAAGAACAAAAACGTACCAATTGGTCGATTCTCGTTACGAACCCCAGCCCGCGCCCGCCGCAAAGCACTAGCTACCGCACTAACAGCGTTTGACTGATTAATCATTCGCTGATGAATCAATGATTCAAGATTAAGTAAGCGCTCGCGCTCGTTGCTGTCATTATAAGCTAAATCACCACCTACTTTAATTCCTAATGTCTTTTCGATGGTGGCTGACACTGATTGCGCAGTCACCTCGCCGTTAACCGCCTGCGAAACCGATTGACTCAACAGCTGAACGGCCTTGCGCGGCTGGGCAACATCGTAAATATAACGGTCGCTCAACCTCATTGCCTCGTTGATTGATTGTTGCGTAATAATAACATGCTGATTAAATTCTAAACGCATAGCATTATCCTCAAGAACGCGCCGCGTCTCAGTACTATCAGCTGACTTAACTTCAATCCGATTCAAGGCGCTAGACAACGCTGGCTTAGTCTGCGCAATCTGCAAGAAACGCTGCTCATTCATCGACAAAATCAACTTAACCGCACCACCCTCTAGCACAGGCTGCAAGATAGTACTAATATCTACCGCTCCCGTACCATCCTCGAAGAACAATTCGGCGTTGTCTAAGAAAAGAATAATATTCTTAGCACGATAAGCTTCTACTAACAATTGATTCACCAAGCCTTCAACTTGGCCGCGGGCATTAGCGGCCGACAAAATCGCCGAAGCATCTAGCGAAAAAACTTGGTTAAACTTAAGCGCAGCTGGTACGCGCGAACCACCATTCATTAGAATATCGGCTAGCTTATCTACAATTGCCGATTTGCCCGCGCCGAACGGTCCAATCAAAGCAGCATTACGGCGCCCACCAGATGACAAGGCTTCCAGGATGCGCGCGATGGCAGCCTTGCTACTTGCTAACTCTGAGGCACTGGAACCTTGAGTTGTATAACGCGAACTTAGGTTGACCCCAAAATGCTGTAATGTCGGGATGTAGCCAAACGACCAATCACGCGCTACACCGCCAGTGTAACGTGGTTTCTTCTGTAGCTTAATTAAATAGTTGATATGCTCATACCACTCAACCACTAAGTACAGATCATCATAATCAGCGTGACGCTCGCGCAAAATATCTTCGACACCGTTGGTTAACAGCAGTACAGCCGCAATTACAATTGGCGCTGAAACAATATCGCCATGTTCGTCTAGCCGCTGACACAGCTCGACGATTTTTTTCAAGACAGTAGCAGTATCGCTTGGGTTATTTGAAATTAATTCTATAAACTCATCTGGCCGAACCGCCAAACGTCGAAAAATAAACGCCCCACCGCTCTTTGAGTGTACTGCCGCAAAGTAAAGTTCACGCGGCGAAACGTTCGCGCCAAGTCTACCCAAGATATCCCCTGCAATGTAATTGTCTAGTCTGTGACCTTTAGTCTTAGCTGGTAATTGGCCGAGATCGCAATGCAGCCATAGTAGAATTACCGCTGGCCAGCTCCCCAAACTTAGAATTAGCCAACCATAAGATAGATCAGCCGCCAAAGCCAATAGTCCCAGTAGCCCCAGTAAAGCCGTAGCAATACTACTCGCTATCGTGAGGGCTTTGCTGTAATGTACGTAGAAGCGCGCTTTCTGGCTACGTGCTGAACTCAAATCTAAATACTCTTCCACGGCACCCCCACTTTAAGCATCAAAATAATTCCACAAACCGGCGCGACTGGCAATAACGGCCATATAGCTAGACAAATAAGCGACCAAACGACAACTAATGCTAAACAAATAATACCTGTAATAATAGTGACACTACGAATAATTAACCCAATAATACGACTGATTAATTTATCCACAATCAAATTTAATTTACTACCAGCCTCATGGCTAGTTTCATTTGCACTAATTTGTCGAAACGGTAAAAATAGCGTACGCAACAATAGCCCAATGCTAAAATGGTCGGCAACTTTAGCAAGGTGACGCCAACAACCAACAAATACGCCGCGCCAACCTAAACCATACCACCACTTAAGTGCCATAATTAAGATCATGCTTATATTGTATCATACATCCTAGATGGCTTCATGCTATAATATAACCAAGTTAAGCGAAGATTAAAGGAGAACCTAATGTCAGGACATAGTAAGTGGGAAACTACAAAACGCCAGAAGGCTGCCGAAGACGCAAAGCGCGGCGCTGCCTTTACTAAATTAAGTAACATTATCGCAATTGCCGCTCGCGGCGGTACTGACCCTAGCATGAACCCTAGCCTTGCCATGGCTGTAGAGCGCGCCCGGCGCGCTTCAATGCCAGCGTCTACAATTCAACGCGCAATTGCACGGGGTGCCGACAAGTCTGCCGCAGCACTTGAGGAAGTCGTTTACGAAGCTTACGGCCCAGGCGGCACCGGCATTGTCATCGAAGCCGCGACGGACAACCGCAACCGTACTTTCCCCGATGTCAAAACCGTCCTCAACAAAAACGGTGGTTCAATCGCAGCTGCCGGCTCGGTATTATTCCAATTTACGCGCAAAGGTGTCATCGAAGTCGATGCTACTGGAGATGATAATTTAATGACCGTACTTGATGCGGGAGCGGAAGATGCGCAAGAAATTGACGGCAAAATCATCGCCTACACTGACATGAAGGATCTACACAAAGTCCGCACGGCTATCGTCAATGCCGGTTTAACCGTCGAAGACGCTGAGCTAAAATATATTGCCAACGATTCAGTCGTCATTAGCGATGCCGAGACTGCGCGCAAAGCTCTCAAGCTGCTCTCTGCACTTGATGACCTTGACGACGTAACGAACGTTCACACAAATGCTGACATTGTAGCGGAGGTGTGATATAATCAATCTTGTTAGCCTTAACTAACAAGATAACGGGGTGTAGCTCAGTTTGGCTAGAGCGCGCGCTTTGGGAGCGTGAGGTCGTCCGTTCGAGTCGGATCACCCCGACCAACAGAAATTATACGAGACAAACGGGTGGAAGAGAATACAAATCATTTAGCAAATATTACTGCGATCAAACGCAATTTTTTTAGCTTAGTTAAAACCTATCACGTAGGTTTGCTTATTGCTTTAGGGCTTGCCGCTGTTTTAGGCACATCTATCGTCGTCTTTACTAGTTATTACAACGACAAAGCGGCACCTAACACTTATATTGCCGGCGTCAATGTCAGTGGCCAGACCGCCGATCAAATTGCTAACACTATCAATCGTCTAGTTAGCAATATTCGACTCAGCCTTAAACACAATAGCCGCATTGTTACTGCAAGTCATGATCAGCTAGGCATTACTGTAGATACAGCGCAAATTGCTGCTACTCTAGCACACACTGGGCGTAGCCGACTCTTTGTTAGTATCTTTACACCGCAAAAATTTGATCTTACCGGTAACTTTGATCGCGACACGGTTAAACAATTTCTCACAAAAAGTTTTCCTGAATTAAGTACGGATCCCGTTGACGCGACACTCAATTTTGATCAAAAGCGCGGACGTTATCTGCTTAAACCGGGGGCTCCTGGGCGGTCCATCAAGTTACCCTTACTTTACAAAACTATCTTTGAACTAATTGCAGCTCCAAAACTAGCTAGCTACGATTTAGTTGTCAATACTGACACGCCGAACATTACCGTTGCTACTCTTCAGCCAACCGTAGACAAACTAAATAAAATTGTCTCTAACAATATTACGATCAACAACAATGGCCGCGTAATTCGACGAGCACGCCCACAAGATATCAATAACTGGATCAAATTATCGCCCGATAAAGCACTCAAAACTTACGCTATCCAATATGACAACCAGAAAATTGCCGGTTGGGTTCAGAGTGTCGCTGATAGCTTGCCCGGGAAACCAATCAACGCACGGGTAATTAGTAGTCCAGATGGAACGCCTTACAAAGAGATTTCACCCGGCAAACGCGGGCAGCTGCCAACCAATCTCAACGACGTTGTCACTTCTCTGCAAACTGCCATGTCAAATGACAGCATTACGCCACACAGCTACACGTTAAACACCGTCGATTCTGATTTTGGTATTGATAAGATTACTACACAATCAAGCCATTGGGCTGAAGTAATTAAGTCTAGCTACACCGTAAATCTCTATGACGGCAATAATATTGTTGCCACATTCACGCAAAATTCAATCGGCAAACGTGACTCGCCAACACCAGAAGGCATTATGCATGTTACCAGCAAGGTCCGCGGCCCGAAGTGTATGCCAAATCCACCGTCGCAAGACCCTCTCTGTAATATTAACTATGTCACTTACTTTACCAATAAAGGGCACGCCTTTCATGAAGCTTGGTGGCTCCATAGCGGTAATACCCGAGCGATGATTTCACACGGTTGCGTTAATATGCACAAAGATGATGCGCGGAGAGTATTTGAGCATCTAGCTCTTGGCGACTTGGTTTACGTTCACTAAGCAACGATATCTCAAATACAAAATAACGGCAGTCAAGCTAACATAAAACCACACGGCCAACGCCCAATTAAATCCTAGTTTAATTTCGCCGCCAAGCGTAGTACCCCATGCTGCCACTTGCATCATATAATCAAGCAACCAGCGTACAGGCTGAAGTAGCAGCGATGCCAAAATTGGTAGCAGCATAGTAGCCATACCGCCCAAAAGCGTCAACAGCATAATTAGCGGCACTAGTGGCGCAACCAACAAATTAGTCACCAAGCCAATCAACGGTACAGTTTCGGTCAAGTAAATCATAATTGGTAAAGTAAACAGTTGCGCGCTCAGCGTTTCGTAAAACAGACAAACGGAAGATTTTAGCCAGCGCGCCGCCCTCCCATCGTCGTCACATACGCGCATACCCGTTAAATCAACTAATAACGGCGCTAAGATCAACACACCCGCAAAAGCTGCAAATGATAACAGCCAACCAATTTCATCCACTTGGATTGGCTCGATTAAAATTGTCAAACCAGCAGTTACAGCAATCACCACAGCCGGACTTGACTTTCGTCCAACCAACCAAGTAAGCAAGCCAATCGCCGCCACTAAGCTCGCCCGCAGCAAGGATGCATTTAGTCCAGCCACCAAATCAAACATTACGATAAGACCAAGCGTAACAGCCACTGCACCAAAACGATAGCGGCGCATAAGATTTCGACTAAAGCGCGCAATGATGGTTAAGTTGTAGCCGCTAGCTACAAGCAAATGTGTAAGCGCTGATACGGCAAAAGCCGTGGCAATAAAGTCACTTAGTTGGTCGGCTTGACCCAGCAAAATACCGGCTCCCAGCGTTGCTTGATCCGGTGTCAGGTTGCGCCCGAGTGCTTGACGAAACATCGGACCGATTCGCCATAATATATTATTACCTTTAGTATGGCTCCGCACCATACTGTTCAAATGTAGCGCGTAGCTGCCCTTGCGCCGATGCAACTTGCCTTCAACTACAATGTTATCACCCCGCTCTAAATCATTCGCCGCGGACAAACTCACATAGACCCTACCGCCTAGATGCTGTTTATTCAACTCTGTGACTCGCACCTGCACAACACTCTGATCCTTTTTGCGCGCAACCGCTTCGATTTCGCCAACAACGGTTACATTGTGATTAAAATAAGGTTTGTATCTCAAGTAGCTATCCTGCCAAAGTCCTGCGCGGCCACTGCCAAGCAACAAGCCACCCAGCAACGCAAC
>CAMYBM010000024.1 GCA_947253995.1 uncultured Candidatus Saccharibacteria bacterium
CGCACCAGGAGTACGAGTCACCAAAGCGTCACTACGCTCACGTCGATATGCCAGGGCACGCCGACTATGTCAAGAACATGATTACCGGTGCTGCACAGGTTGATGGTGCTATTTTGGTAGTTTCAGCTGCTGATGGCGTGATGCCACAGACTAAGGAACACGTACTTCTTGCTCACCAGGTTGGTGTGCCAAAGATTTTGGTCTTCCTAAACAAGATGGACCAGGCCGACCCAGACCTAGTCGAGATTGTGGAAGAGGATGTGCGTGACCTTCTTAAGAAGAACGGCTTCGACGGCGATTGCCCAATCATCAAGGGTTCAGCTTTGAAGGCCCTAGAAGGTGATGCTACTGAAGCTGATCACATTATGGAACTTGTCAACGCGATGGACGAGTACTTCCCAGAGCCAAAGCGCGACCTTGACAAGCCATTCCTAATGCCAATTGAGGACGTCTTCTCAATCAAGGGCCGCGGTACTGTTGCCACTGGTCGTATTGAGCAGGGTGTTGTCCACATGAACGATGAAGTTGAAATCGTCGGCTTACGTCCAACCCAAAAGTCAGTTGTTACCGGTATCGAAGCCTTCAAAAAGACTTTGTCTGAGGGTGAAGCCGGGGACAACGCAGGTATCTTGCTTCGCGGTATTGATCGCAAAGATATTGAGCGTGGTCAGGTTGTTGCTAAACCAGGCACCATTACGCCACATACCGAATTCAAGGGTCAAGTTTACATCTTAACCAAAGAAGAGGGTGGTCGTCATACGCCATTTACTCAAGGTTACAAGCCTCAGTTCTACTTCCGCACCACTGATGTCACTGGTGAAGTTGAATTACCAAAGGACAAAGAGATGGTTATGCCAGGCGACAATGTTGAGTTTAGCGTTAAGCTACAAGCTCCAGTTGCTATGGAGAAGGGTCTTACCTTCGCTATCCGCGAAGGCGGCCGTACCGTCGGTGCTGGTCAGGTAACCGAAATCATCAAGTAACCAGTTTACGCGATAGCACAAGCGCCCCCCCTAGTGGGGCGTTTTTGCTATCTTTGACAGCTACCGCAATACACTGTATAATATAAAGGTTAGTTTAATCGCGATGGTAACTTTCCGAAGATTGCATCGCTAAAAGGAGAATAATTATGGCTGAAACTCCAGCTCTCAAAATTCGCATCAAGTTAAAGGCTTACGACAACCGTTTGATTGACGCTGCCGCCAAGCAAATTGTCGAAACTGCTTTGCGTACCGGCGCACAAATTATTGGGCCAGTGCCGCTACCAGTTCGCCGCAGTACTTACACTATTGTCAAATCACCTCATGTCTACAAAAAGGGTGGTGAATCCTTCGAAATGCGCGTACACAAACGCTTAATTGACATTACCGATGCCAAGCCAAAGACGATTGATAGCCTACAAAATCTTTCGCTACCAGCTGGTGTTGACGCTGAAATTCACATGTAGTTTTGCGTCAAGCAACCTGTTAGAGCCACCGACTAGGTGGCTCTTTTAGCTACAGAAGCCGCCACATCAACCGCAACTCGTTAATGCTTTCTAATACATTTGCTGCTATAATTAGAGTAGAATTAATAGGGAGATGAAAATGTCGATTCTGCTTAAATCAACTACAACACCAGAAACTAAATCCAACCGAGGAGCAAAGACAAACCACAATTTTAGCTGGGACGAGCAAGGGTTCCGCGCCGGTTCACTCTTAACTGCAGGGTTAGCTTACGGAGCATATCGCAATGCCAAGAAAACGCGCAAGGCAATCGCCGACCAAGCCCGCGCCGAACGCGAAGCCGCTACCAATGCAATCGTTACTAGTAGCGCTTACACCTTAGATCTAGCCGCTTGCAAGCCCAGCAATGCCGCTTGGGTGCAACTCTTTCAACAGATTACCCATGCCCAAAAAATTATATATTACAGCTTTGTGGTACTAGTAATATCTTTACTTGTTAGCTTGTTTTTCCCGCTGGCTTTAATTGTATCTCTAGGCTGCATTGATACATCTCTGTATGTTTTCTTTGCAAAACATTTTGATTTGACTAACGACAACAAGCCGGACAACAGCTACCAATTTATGCAAAAGCTTTGGGCGCAGCTGGACAACTGCCGGCGAGTTTGGCAAATCGTCCGCCACGATGACGCGACACCAGATAACTGCGAAACTGAACACATTGCAGAGCGCAGCAGTGTACTTTTCCCAACTAAGCTACCAGCCTATCTACGCTATCCGATTGCGCCAAAAGGTATTCACATTAGCGATGCTACGCTTTACTTATTGTATGACGGTATACTCATCTTGATGGACGTGAGCAAGCCCGGGGTTGGCTTCATTCCGTACAACGATCTCAAGATTGACGCTTCGACCATCACCCACGTTGAGCAGAACGGCAAAATCGCCGATGCTACTGAGATCAAACGCCGCGGCGGCAATCCTGTTTATAAATATGGCAAAGTTGTTCTCGATAGCCGCACCAATAATCGTTTTCATGTCGAACTAGTTACATCCAACTTAGCACCAGTAATATTTTTAGCCGACACCGCCAAAACTCCACGCAAATAACTCGCGCGCTTATTGACGTTAACCTATAGGGCAGGCTACAATACAAGTAATGACAAAACAAAAAGTTTGGTTTAAACAGCGAACCTCGCGCGGCAATGGCCGAACAGTTAATCGTGCGCCACGATTCAGTTGGCGCAATCTTAAACGTGAACTTATCAAAAATCAGCTAGCCTATACGAGCAAGCTATTCAAGCTAGTCGTTATATTCATCATTAGCTTAGTCTGGATCGGACTAGGCGGCAGCTATTATGGTATTGTTAGTCTACCAATAGGCGCAATTTTTGGCTTAGTCCTAACCGCAATAGAGTCATCACGACGATTACAATTTGCCGAATGCATTGTACTACTACTTGCAATTAGCCTTAGCTGGTTTTATCCAATTGGTTTGATATTATAACAATCTAGTGTACTTTTGCGCCACCCGCCGTAGCATTATCCAAGGTAAATCCAGCAAAATCGTTCCCAACCTTAGTGGCCAAAGAGCTGTAGCCATCAAGCAGCATATCAAACACTGGTTGTTTGCGACTAGGGCGCAAGTCAATCTGCATACTATTAGTATTGCGCTGCAGATCATCAGCCCATTTTAACGATTGCGTGGCATAATAGCCGGTAGATTCGGTATCATGGCTTAGCTGCAAAAGACGGTCAAGCACTGCCTCTGGGGCAATATTTTGCGCCGCGGCTGTCTCAATATCACTGAGGTGATCCTGCAAACGCAGTACCGTAGTAGCGTCATAATCGCCGAACGGAAAAGCAAGCCGTTCAACTTTAGCTTGATCGCTCGAAGGGTCTGGAATCATCGCTAGTCTAAACTTTGCTGGCTGCGGGGCGCGATACGTACTATGCTGCAACTTTACTCGGATCAATTCGGCCACTTTAATCTGCAGATTCAGCACCCGCAGTTGTTGCTCACTCCAACGGCGCAGCTTATCCTCACTACCAGGGCTACTAATCCGACTCTGCCGCGCTAATTCACCATTACCGCTTAAGCTAAAGTATGTAGTATTTTTGCCGCCGTCAACATTCTTGGCTAGCGCCGTGGCATAAGTGCGCGCAGCGTATTCATTCTTAATATTGTCCCTTACGCGATATAGGTTGTCCAGATCAAGCGCCTGAATAGCCTTGTCACGCTCGATATCAAAGCTTCTGCGATCTTGTTGGCTGGCAAAATTCAACGTTGTATCAAAATTCTTGCTATGTACATTATCGAAAGTAATATCATCCGGCATTTGGTAAGTTGTAACATTGCCGTCACCGTCAAAAACCATAATATGGTCAATGCTGCTAGTTCTACTGATACTTTTTGCATTGTAATGATACCAAATGCTTTTGCTATTAAAAGCGCGCACAGCTGGGACAGTCTCGGTGGAATCAGCAATGCTCGTAGAATTAAACGGCAGAACTTTCATCGCAACCCCACAAATAATGGCTAGTAGAAAAATCCACCCTAGAATAATACGAAGGCGATGCTTTTTGCGTGGTTTGGCCTGCTGGATAGGGGCATCATCCACTTCAGAACTTGCCTCATACGCGTTTGATCGATTCTGACTAGTCGCAGCTAACTCTGGCTGCTCTGCATTAGCAGTAGCTTGCGCAGTTTGTTCTTGATCAGTTACACCTAACGCTGTTTGATCTAACTTTGGCAGTGCCATATTTCTATCTGTTTTTATTATTCAGTACTACTTATAGTATAGCACAAACCGCGCCAAAAGGGCTAGTATTTAGCTAAAGTATTAAGGGAAGCAACGCAGCATAACATTAAGTCTTTTGCTATAGTTTCAAATGACCATATTCTAAACTATAGTATCAAAAAAGGTGATTCAGTAACCGCGAACCATCGGGCTCGCGACCACGAATCACCTTATACTTCTATCCTACCTAACTCCAGTCAGAAAGCCAAGCCCCTAAATGAACTATTTTCTAATAAAGATGGTGCTACTGAGTTATCCGCCCCACCCAAGCCCCGTAAGCGCATCAACATAATCAATAAACTCGGAGTTGAGCAGCACGCCAAAGAAAAGACGGGATCGGTAAGAGCAGGGCAGCAAAATAACCCCTCTTCGGAGGGGTTATTTTAGATGGGCAGAGGCTACTTAATTTCAATACCCTTGGTATTGGTGCTATCAAGCTTGAAGCCAGCAGACTTCTCGCTAACCTTGAGCGAAAGACCATCGTAGCCACCAAACCACATATCGTACACTTGGCGCAAGGTGTCGGATGGTGTGAGCTCCAATTCTTCACGTTCTAGGCGGTAAAGGGCGCGTTCCCAGAGTGGACGCTTGTCACTGCTCTTGTCACGGCTACTATTGCTAATTGTATTACCATCAGCCCACTTCTTCTCAAGCTGAGCGAAGTAATCCGCCGAGCTGACACCGTCGCTAACCGCCTTATAAATCTTACTCGAGTTGTAGTTTAGCATGTATGACAAGTTCGAACCTGAATCATAATGCTCGTAATCATACACCAGCGTCTCACCGCTCACATTGTTACCAGTGCCGTCAGTCTCTGCTTTAAGGGTGAACTTAGTTGGCTTCGGCGCGCGATACTCGGCTGCCTTAATCTTATTACTAACAGAGTTAAAGAGGTCGAGCTCGAACTTTTCGGCCGGCAACCGGTCTTCATACCACTTACGAAGCTTATCGCCGTTCTTGGCAATTCGGTCCGCTGCACTCATAGGACCATTAGAACTACTGCTAAAGCCAAAACCGTAATAGTAGCCGATTTCGGCAGAATCCGCATCCTTCTCAAGTGCAGTTTTGTAAGTCTTGTCGTCGTACTCCTTCTTATACTTGTCGTAATGGTTATCCTTAACCTCATTATTGACACGGTCAAGGTCACTCTTCTTGGACTCATCATAATTCTTGCGATCCATCTTCTTGGCGTACGCAATCATAGCGTCGTCCGACATGCCACGCAGGGCGGAGAACTTCGTTTGTTTTGGCATGTTATAAACGGTCACGTTGCCTTTGCCATCAAAATCAAGGATTTGCGAAATAGGCTGGTCTTTGTCAATGCTTGACGCGTTGCCCGAATAACGAACCCAAACTGTATGAGCATTGAAAGCGCGAGCGGCTGGTACTGGCTTAGATGAACTAGTAATACTCGAGCTATCCTTAAAATGCCAGAAAAGTACGCCAGCTAGCACAATCACGACAACCGCAACAATCAAGCCCATAACCAAGCCAAACTTTGACTTCTTTGCTGGCTTAGCTTCCTCGTCTTCATCGTCGCCATCATCAGATTTGGCGCGCTTAGCCTCTGTTGACTTTACGCTATCCTTCTTTAGTTTCTTTGCTGGCTTAACGGCTCCATCCTTGCCATCATCAGCTTTGGTAGACTTCTTGACCAGCTTAGCTTCAGCCTCTGACTCAGCAGACTCGGCCTTTGTCTTAGCCTTTGCCTTAGGCTCTTCTTGCTTGCTCATCATCCTCCTTTAGGGTTAACAAATTTGCCAACATTATACCATAA
>CAMYBM010000025.1 GCA_947253995.1 uncultured Candidatus Saccharibacteria bacterium
AAACAGCGACCACAGGAATATTAAGTTTAATCGCTTCATTAATCGCATTACGATCGGATACAGCGTCTAATACTACCAATACACCTGGCTTACCATGCATGTCCTTAATACCACCATAGCGATTGTTGAGTACATCAATCGTTTCCTGCATGCGCTGAACTTCTAGCTTATTGTAACGACTAGCTAACTCACCGCTGGCCATGCGACGCTCAAGTAACTTCAGCTTCTTAATTTGAGAAACAATTGTTGACTGGTTAGTTAACATACCGCCAAGCCAACGCTCAGCAACATATGGCATATCAGCACTAACGGCAGCTTTAGCTGTAACTTCCCTAGCCTGCTTCTTGGTGCCAACAAAAAGTGCTGGTTTGCCCTTGGCACAGACGCTCTCAACAAATTTAACAGCAGCCTCTAACTGTGCAACTGTTTTTTCTAGATTAATGATGTGAACGCCATCCTTCTTAGTATAGATGTATGGCGCCATATTTGGATTCCACCGCGCGGTCTTATGACCAAAGTGCGCACCGGCCTCAAACAGCTGTTTGATGTCAATCTTTGACACAAAAACTCCTTTCCTACGCTACCCACCCCGAGTAAATCAGGAGTTTTGCAGGTAGCTGATTCATTAAATAACTCTGTTAGTATAGCACATGACAGTAAGCATTGTCTAGTACTGTTCCCTATTTCGCTGGAGAAAGAATAATTCGCATGGTTATCTGGAGTTATGTACGTATCACCATTGTAACCGTATGGCTAAGCTATGCCAAACAAAAACCGCCCCACAGTGGGCGGATCAATTATATTTATATATAAATAATATCTGGTGGAGTAGATCGGACTTGAACCGACCACCTCAGCAATGCGAATGCTGCGCTCTAGCCAGATGAGCTACTACCCCGCTACAGCTATTATATCACATATCACGCTGACAAAAGTAGCTAATGCCGGCTAAACTTCGGCACATGATAACGACCAAGCGCGGTGCGATCAGTCGTCGTGGCAACGTCGGTTAAAAGATTAGCTCGAACGGCAAGCAACCCTACCGCCTGATTTGTCCGCTGACGCGCTAAATGATTAGCGTTCTTATCTAATGTATCTACCGTCTTTTTGTTTTCGACTGTTTTCATAATACTTATACATTAGCACAAATAACTATATTTGTCAACCACTTGTCAACGCACCAATAGTTTGATAATATCATAAGCAGAATAATCTTTATTAGGTGGGAGATACAGATATGCTAAACAACAACCCTTTCAAGCCAACTTTATCACAGCCGCTAAGCGACCAAGATCTAGCAAACGATCCGAAAGCAGACAACTTTGTTGCCGGCGATGACGGTCTTGGCGAGCGCATTAATCGCCGCATGACACTTAGCGGCATCATGCAGCCCGATCCGATAGCACCAAACGCTGCAAACGCGGCAGCCGAACCAATCAAGCCAGTCGCTGAAGCTCAGCCAGCCGCTCAGCCAGCCGCTCCGCAAGCAGATCCAATTGCGAGCATGACCGGCGGAATTCCCGAACCGGCGAAGCCATCCAAAGCCAAAACGCATAAATTAGGCTTACACAAGAGCAAGCATGCAGACAAATCACCTGCACCACTGCCAACCGATCCCTTCGCTAAAGCTGCCGCCATTGCTGATAGCCAAACTACCGCTCCACAGCTAGCTCCAGCAAAGCCGAAGCAAATTACTATCTCACTGCTAACTATTATTTTCTGCATACTATTCCTGATTAGTACCGGCATTGCAGTCTGGTTTGGAATTGACAATGGCAAAAAATCATCTCAGCTTGCTGATGCTAAAGCGAAGCTATCGCAATATGGCGATATTAAAGACGACAAAGACAACGCTACTAATAAGACAACCACTCAGTTTGACGCCCTCCAAGCAAAAATTGCCGAGTTAACCAAGCAAGGCGACGACTATAAATCCCAGCTTGACACCAAGCAAAAGAATATCGACGAGCAAAATCATAAGATTGCCGACCTAACCAAACAAAATACTGATTTTCAGACGAAGATTAACACTGATCAAAACCTCAGCAAAGATATCAGCAGCATCATTAAAGCACTATGCGCTCATGACAATGAAACTATGGGCAGCACTGGTCTGTGCCAAAATCAACAGCCTGCTCAGCAGCAGCAATAGCAGCAGCAATTAGACTGCGAAAGCCCGAAGGGCGCCTGCTCTTTGACAGCATACTAAAAATACGCTAATATAGAAGAGATATGAAGACAAGTATTCACCCACAAGACTATCGCTTGGTAGTGTTTCAGGATGAAGCAGCAGACTTTTCGTTCTTAACCCGGTCTACTGCACCAACCAACGAAACCATTAAGTGGGAGGACGGTAATGAATATCCACTGGTAAAACTACACATTTCATCAGCTAGTCACCCGTTCTTCACCGGCGAAGAAAAGATCATCGACACCGAAGGTCGCGTTGACCGCTTCGCCGCTAAGCTTAAAGCTGCCAAAGAGCATAAGGAAGCTCTTGCCAAAAAGGCTGCGGCTGCAAAGAAACAAGCAGCCAAAGAAGAAGCAGCTGCTGCTAAAGCTGAATAGTCAATCACAAAAACAGCGCCTATCTCGACGCTGTTTTTAATTTATCTAAATACTAGTCTACACGGGACTCTACCTATTCTGTTATAATAAATTGTATGGAAATTGCGATCAATATCGACGAACTACAAAACGAACTGCAAACGCTGCAGCAATTTTTAGCCGATCCTAATGCCTTTAACGACCCTGACTTTGCTACTAAAAGTAAACGCTTAAACGAAGTTGAGCATCTTATTAATTTAGCCAAGCAACGCCAGCAATTCAAACACCAGCTAGCGGAAGCAAAAGAGCTGGCTGCTAGTAACGATGAGCTAGCCGAATTAGCCGCCCAAGAAGTCCCTAGCTTAACCGCGAAAATTACAGCCATCAACAACACGATCAACGCGCTTCTAGCCCCACGCGATCCGAATGACAGCAAAAATGTCATCATGGAAATCCGTGCCGGTGCCGGCGGCGACGAAGCCTCACTGTTTGCTGGCGAACTATTAAAGATGTACCTGCGCTATGCGGAGAACCATCGCCTTAAAACTGAGATTCTAAGTGAAAGCGACAATGACGCCGGTGGTATCAAAGAAGTCACCTTCAAAGTAACTGGCGATGAGCCTTACGCCCAATTAAAGTTTGAGTCTGGCGTACACCGTGTTCAACGTGTACCAGTTACTGAATCGCAAGGCCGAATTCACACCAGTACCGCCACCGTCGCCGTCTTACCCGAAGCTAGCGAAGCTGATGTCACAATCGACCCCAAGGATCTACGCATTGATATTTATCGCAGTTCTGGCAAAGGCGGTCAAGGCGTCAACACAACCGATTCTGCCGTCCGCATTACCTATTTGCCAACTGGCCTTATCGTGACGAACCAAGACGGCCGATCGCAAATTGAGAACAAGCGGAAGGCTATGGAGGTACTTCGATCTCGTTTATTGCAAATTGAATTAGAGAAGCAGTCCGCTAAGGAAACCGCCGAGCGCCGGGCGCTTATTGGCTCGGGTGATCGTAGCGAAAAAATTCGCACATATAACTTCCCGCAAGACCGCATTACCGATCATCGTATCAAATTCTCACGCTCTAACATCCCTGCAGCACTTAGCGGAGAAATTGACGACATCATTGAGCAGCTCCAAACCCACGAGCGCGAACTAAACCTGGCTGCGGTTAGTGCTAAATAATGACAACTTACTCTACAGCTATACAAGCCGCCATCAAACAGCTTAGCGATAGTACAAGCCCGCGGCTCGACGCCCTTTTGCTATTGTCTCACGTACAGCAAAAGCCGCGCACGTACTTACTAGCACACCTTGACGATGCTATTGAGCCAGCTAGCTTAGCACGTTATCAACAAATTGTTTCCCAACGCGCCGCTGGCACGCCAATCGCTTACTTAATCGGACGACGTGAATTTTACGGGCGTCAGTTTCAGGTAAATCCTAGCGTTCTTATCCCTCGACCGGAAACCGAAGTTATAATTGAACAACTTAAACATATTCTGCCCCAGCCTCATACGATTCTAGACGTCGGTACTGGCAGCGGATGTTTAGCGATAACTGCCCAGCTGGAACTTGGCGCTACAGTAACTGCCTGTGATCTTTCTCCGCAGGCTCTTGCTACGGCACAAACCAATGCAACCGCCTTGCGTGCTACCATACAATTCCTTCAGTCTAACTTGTTAAGCAAAGTCACCGGCCAATTTGATTGTATGCTCGCGAACTTGCCCTATCTTGATCAAGATGCCGCCGCCGACTACTGCGGCAAGACAACACCAACCGATCTTGCTAGTGAACCCAAAATGGCACTCTTTGCAGCGGATGGTGGCAAGGAGCTAATTAAGCAACTAATTGCCCAGGCCCCTGCTCACTTATCGCCTCACGGTCATCTAATTCTAGAATTAAACCCCGAACAGCTTACGCCAATCTCGGACTACGCCAAAGCTTACCGCTTCAGCGTCGTTGAAGCGGAGCCTTTTACGCTACACCTGCAACTTAACTAAGGGTTAAGCTCAAACAATCGGCTAAAGAAAATAAGAATAGCTAAAGTCGTCGCAATTGCAAATACTACCGGCGCGCCCAATTCCGCCCAGGTTACCTTGCGGTCATCCGCCCACGCACGATAAACTTTTACTGTAATAAATGACAAAACGCTCGCAAAAATCGTAATCTGCGGCAAAGGCACCATCACCGAAATTAGTGGGTATTGTACATCCCAGTGCCAGCAAACAAAACCAAGTAACGCCAGCAGCAAGCCCCAAGCCGAAGCCAGCAATGTCCGAGCCGATTCGTCATGCTGGCCCAACGTCTGCCGTGCAGCAGCAAATCCAATTACAAAAGTTAGCGAAACAACAATATACGCTGGGATAAACCGGGCAATGGTAAATAACGACATTAGACCTACTACCTGGCTAATACCAGCCTGCCACAAGATAGCGCGTTCACTCGTCAGTGGCTTAATAAAGGCTAACCAAACTGCATACACCGCAGCAATGCCGTACTGCACACCCTTAGCATCAACTTCAAAACCAAAACCAAATACATTCATCGTTGGATGCATACCATTACGAATTAATTCATCGTAAGAAATACCAACGTAGTACACCAACATCACCGTAGCCAAACTAACCACAAAATCAGGCAAAGAGCGCAGAATGTTAGCCCACCAATAACGCGGCCGTACGGATAGCACGCGCCATTTCGACAACGCTACTAAGCCCACGGCCAACCATGGCGTTTCAAAATTAACCACCAAAGCAACCACACCTAACGCCAATGCAATATTGACCATCGCGCGGCCAATACTTGCCCATACGCCATAACGCTGTGCGTAGTGAATAAAGTCCACCATAATCATTACTATTATACCACACGTCATCCTCCAGTAGACAAATCGCTTATTTTTGTAATAGAATAGATAGCATGAATGATCCCGAGGCAAAAAACAAATCTAAAACTATTGCTGATTCAACAACTGAGCTATCCGAGCGTTCTATCAAAGCCGACAAACGTAAGTTCTGGCACGATATTCTTAGTTTGACCGGTTTCGTAGTATCGGTGATTGTAGGTGCAATCTTAGTCAACAGCTTCATCTTTCGCAGTTTCGATGTTGTTGGCCCAAGTATGGAACCGACTCTCGAAGGACGTGGCTACAGTGACCGCCTAATCGTAAACCGGTTGCCCGTAGCTTGGGCTAACCTTCAGGGTAAGCCGTACCAGCCAAAGCGTGGCGACATTATCGTCTTCGAAAGTAACCTCTTGACCACTACCGGCCAACCGGAGTATGTCGTTAAACGTGTTACCGGCTTGCCCGGAGAACGCATAACCGTAAACAACTGCCATCTTTACGTACACAATCAGCAACACCCCGATGGGTTTGACCCCTATCCAACTTT
>CAMYBM010000026.1 GCA_947253995.1 uncultured Candidatus Saccharibacteria bacterium
CATAATTTGGCTGAACCTGCGGCTGGTTGCTGTAAACGGTTGGCTGAGGAACGTTGTTTTGTGGCGACTGCTGAACAGCTTGTCGAACGTGCTTCGCTGGTATCATTGCAAGATAGGAGTAGTCGGCGTTTGTCTGGTTTGTATCAGATGGTTTACTGTAGAGCAGTAGGCTGATGATAAACGCCAAGACGTGCGTCAGAATTAGCAGTCCATAATAAGGCAATGATAGAAAAGCATAAAAATCGCCTAGTTCCTCGACCAATGGCGTTTGCGCAAAGATGTCAATTAACACCGCTAAGAAGAAGCAGACAAATACTAGCCAAATGCGTTTGTGCTTGGTCGTGCCAGTATCGTTAAGGCGCCGTTGCGTTACCGATCGAAAGATGAGTAGCCAATAGACGGTTAGTGCGTAGTACAACGTTACTATAATTATACTAGCAACTGGCAAAGGTAGCTGATCTATTTTTATTAGTACACCAGGCAGTACTTTTAGCAGCAAGAGTGCCAACAGGGACGTAATCAAGGCAGCAAGATAGCCGCCTAGACCCTCATGGCGATTAGCGCGAAAGTTTGCTGTCGTACCGATATAGACAAAGCCACAGCAGATGCCGTTGAGTACGCTACCGAGCGAGTCACTGCGAATGGGATGCTGTGTCGCCCCAGTTTTGTTGTTTATACTCATAATATTACCTCCTAGGTAAATGTGGGCCCTAAACCACTAGCCGATAATCACTGTAACTGTAATGTGCTGCCAGCATAGCGCTGGGTGCTTTTACCGTATAATATTTTTTATAAAATGTCAATATAATAGCCCCACTAAGTGGGGCTATAAATCATCGCATTGAAGCGTAGCCGCAACTAGTGCGAATAGCATCAAAGTAATGATCGTAATGGAGCAGCTTGAAGTACAGTGGCGGTGCTGGGTTAGTTACGCAGAGGTAAAACATGTTTTGGTTCAAGGCATTTGTTGTCGTTGGTAAAATGCTACACAAGGTAGACATAGCAGCAGATGTTAAACCATATAGCATTAGCCCTACGTAGTAGATGGGTTGAGCATCAAGAGGAGTATTAGTCCAGTATATGCTAATCAGTATAATTACCGAAACAAAATTCGGTACAACTGCTATCGCCCAAGGCTTGCCAATGTCATTCATACGGCGAATTACTTGTCGCCAGTCGGTTGCTACAATAACAATAAATACGCAAAAATCGATTACTGCCAGAATCTCGTACATTGTTCCGTCGCAGACGAAAAGTGCGTACTCCATTAATATTAGAGGCAATATTGCGACCCAGACGATAAAACGACCGACGATGAAAGTGAACCTCCCCATGCGTTGATTGAATATATGCGTTGTTGCTAGTATTTCATATATAGCGTCCGCAAAGGTTGGACGTGGCGCGTTGACGCGCATTGTGTATCGTTGCCAAGGGTTCATTTATATCACGCTCCTAACGTAAAGTACTAGAATCATTGAACGATTACCTTGTTGTATTCTACAATAATATTATATAAATGTCAATAGATGGCGGTAATGCTATAATAAGATTATGTATTTTCAGTCACGTGCTGTAGCTGGTTGTGTTTTGGCGCAACAACTAATGCCAAAATATCGTTATGATAACACTGCTGTATTAGCTCTGTCTCTTGGCGGCGTAGCGGTTGGCTATCAGATCGCAGCAGTCTTGCATGCTAGCCTACATCAGTTAGTAATGGGTACGGTGCGAATTGACGATGAGTCGGTTGACTACTGTACGGTGCTGCCTGGTGGTGGAGTGGCTATGAACCCGCATCTTAGTTCGGGTACACAAGAGTATTACATGCAAGAATACGCTGGCTTGATAGATATTCAGCTGCGTCGGGAAGTGTCAAAAATCAACCAGTTGTCGGGGGCTAGTGATATTACACCGGAAATTTTTCGAGACTATAATGTCATTGTAGTCGATGATGGTGTACAGACGGATACGGCAATTGATGCGGTGCGGGTGTGGCTAAAGCCGGCACGGATTAAGCGGTTGGTTTTGGCGACACCAATGATTGATACGGATGCATTGGATACGGCGCATGTAATTTTTGATGAATTGCATATTCTCAATGCGTATTCACGCCTTTTGGATACGGCGCATTACTTTACGCAAAATGATTTGCCGAGCGAATCGCAGGCGCAACTAATGACTGAACAAGTGGTGCTGCATTGGAAATAATTTGCGTTTAGCGCTAGCGTTGTGCTAAAATATTTACAACAGTAGCGCCGTTGCATAGTGTAGCTACATAAGATAATTAGAGGGAGGCAAATAAATGCTAGATGTTTTTATCACTTCGCGGGTAAGGCGTAAGATCATCGTCGTGTACGCCAAGTATCCTGACTTTAAGACACATGTGCGAGGGCTGGCAAAACTAATCAAGGAAGATCCAGGCAATATTCAGCGCGAGTTGCGTCGTTTGGAAAAGGCCGGCTTTCTAAAATCAGAGCGTCGTGGTAATACTAAAGTATTTTCAACCAACAAAGATTTTCCGATCTTCAAAGAGTTGCAGGCGATTGTTATTAAATCGCAGCAAGCGTCTAAGGCACGTAACTTACACTAATGCTTGATAAAATTCTTCGTCAACGTGGTTATACTACGCCTGTATTGCAGCAGGCTTTTCTAGAGCCAGACTATGAGGCTAGCAAACACGACCCGCTGCTTTTGCCGGATATGGCGCAGGCTGTGCAACGGATTAAGCAAGCAATTCAGCGCGGCGAACAAATTACGGTATATGGTGACTACGATGTTGATGGCGTTACTGCCACGACGTTATTGTTGGATGCTTTGCCGAGGTTTGGCGCTTTGGTCAATAGCTATACGCCGGATCGTTTTGCTGAGGGTTATGGCCTAAACTGTTCGGCGATTGATCGGCTTAAAGCCGCCGGCACGAAGCTTTTAATTACGGTAGATAACGGTATTGTTTCACTGCCAGAAGTAGAGCATGCTAATCAGATTGGCTTAGACGTGATTGTCACCGATCATCACAATCCGCGAGCCGAGCTGCCGGCGGCAGTAGCAGTAGTCGACCCAAAGCGTTTGCAGTTAGAACACCCTGATTGGTACGATGAGCATTATTTGCTAAAGCCAGAATACGCCGATCGAAAGGTGTATCCGTTCCTAGATTTGTGTGGTTGCGGTGTGGCGTTTAAGCTAGTGCAGCAGCTGCAGCGCGAGCTGCCCGACAAGCTCCCCGATGGCCAAGAGAAATGGTTGCTAGATTTGGTAGCGTTGGCGACGGTGGCAGATATCGTGTCGCTGGTGGATGAGAATCGTGCCTATGTAAAATGGGGAATTGAAGTAATTAAACGAACGCGACGAGCAGGCATTAGAGCGCTGGCGGCCGCAGCGGGCTATAAGCCAACCGAAGTAACGACGACCACTATCGGTTTCATCTTGGCTCCACGTCTAAATGCTGCCGGCAGAATGAAGCACGCTCAGCTAGCAGTTGACTTGTTGTGCGAAACTAGTGCGGATAAGGCGTTGCAGTTGGCGGACGAATTGAATGAGCTTAATAATCAACGGCGTTCGTTGCAACAAGAAATTTATACAGCAGCGGTAGAGCAGATTGATACGACGCAACCAGTGGCCATTGCGCATGGTGCGGGCTGGCATGAGGGCGTGATTGGCATTGCGGCGAGCAAGGTGGAAGAGAAATTCCGCAAGCCAACTTTTGTGTTCAGTGAGAGCGGTGAATTCCTGAAGGCTTCGGGGCGAAGTTTTGGCGATTTTTCAATTGCTGACGCCATCACGGCAACGCGTGATCTCCTTGAGAAGGGTGGTGGTCACCGTGCGGCTGGCGGCGTGACAGTGCGGCGCGAGAATTTTGCGGCTTGGTGCGCGGCTATTCAAGATTATTATCGTTCGCTTAATTTACCTGATCAAGCACCACTGTTTTACGCTAAGCCTGATTTGGTAGTTACGAGCTTAGACAGCGTTGATGTAAAGACAGTGCAGGAGCTGGATAAACTCGAACCTTGCGGTGCTGGCAATGAAAGGCCGGTGTTCCTGCTGAAGGGCTTTACGGTGGCAGGACGGCGCACGATGGGTAGCGACGCTCAGCATGTGCAGTATACTTTGGTTGATCCAGATGGACAGAGCATTAGGACGGTAGCTTTTGATGCCTCTGACCGTTTTACTGCATTGCCGGGCGCGACTGTGGACGCTTTGGCACGACTCATCGTCAGCCGTTGGTGTGGCTCAGATGAGGTGGAGGGCCGTCTCATGAACTTTGTAACTACGGCGCAAGAAAATAAATAAAACTTGGCGGCTGTTTTATGCTTATGCTATAATGTAAACATCTAGTAGTGGTGACGAATATAAAAACTAGATAGTAAACAATTAAGGTGAAAAATGAAGAATAAAGGGAACGATTGGTGTAACTTTCGAATTGGTATTCAATGCTATTGCAAACTAGTGCAGGGTAATAGATTGATCCGTGCTATGAGTGTTCTCGCCCATAGCACCGTGCTTGGCGTGCTTACACTTTCTCTTGCATCATTTGTCATCGTCACACCAGCTCATGCGGACGATAGCATTATTGAACTCACGGTTGGTTCAGATGCCGAACTAAAACCTTCAGCAAGCAACGCTCATTTGTATCAAGCTACTATGCCCGTGACGGTTTATGATAAAACCGCCGACCTGCGCGGGTTCAATCTAACTATCCATGCGGATAGCGCAGACTTAGTTAACAACTTAGACAATAGTCGTCGGATTGCGGGTACGACCGCATTTAAAGATCAAGGAAGCGGACGAGAGATGCTGATGGGGATGAACTACAACTCATGGGGCTATCGATTGGAAGAGGGGCACGATACGGAGTTTATGCCAAATGGATTCATGCATCCTCCAGCTGGTAGCGAACCGCCAAGCGTGATTGTCGATACAGCGTCAGAATATGACAATGCTGGCTGCAAGGGTAAAAAGAAGTGCGAAGTGCATATGACCTTTGGTGCCGCTATTGATCCAACTAGTCTAGCTGCCGGCAAGTACTCCGCCACGGTTACCTATACCGTCACCGCTAAACCAGCCCCCAAGCCACCGGTAGTTGCCCCGACCGTTTGTCGTTCGGGTGACCCAAAGAACGACTGCCAAGTTGACCTTGATGCCAACATGATTCCGGTGAAGTACACGGGTGACGTCAACCACGCGGAGTGGACGAGTTTGGCGAACCGTGAGGACGCCGCGCATCAGGGCGAGTGGTATAACTACAACCAAAAGCAGTGGGCTAATGCTGTAACCGTGAAGCCAGAGGCGCTTAGTAAGTACCGAGGGCAAAAGAAGGTGGTTGACCAAGCGGACATTTTGGGCTATTGGGTGTACATCCCACGCTACGCTTATGAAGTGATGCGGCGCGATGGCACCGACAAGCCGGTCCCCGCGCAGAACTTTTTGATTCAATTTGAAAAGACGACTACGCCAAAGCGTGTGCCGGCGGCTTGCCCAGAGCAGGGTAAGGATTATCGTACGGAGTGCTATCTTGACCGCGACTATATTAAGGGTCAGTCAAGTACACAGGGTACTTGGGCGACTCACCCAGCTTTCACCTTCGGCAGCAAGGAACTCAACGGCATCTGGTTTGCCAAGTTTGAAAC
>CAMYBM010000027.1 GCA_947253995.1 uncultured Candidatus Saccharibacteria bacterium
GATCAAGAAGATAAAAAGAAGTTAGAAGATCAGGTAGACAAGTTCCGTAGCGCGTTATTTGCGCATAATTACGACGAGGCGGAGCTAGACAATGATTTAGATGTTTATAATGAATTGATTGAGGCGGTGGCAGAGTCGGGATGCAGCATCAAAGGCATGCTACTCAACCAGAAGGAACTTAAGTCTCTTCGTCAGCGTGCTCAAGCTGAGACTGTCCGCCGTACCGCTCGAACAAATGCGCTACATAGTTTGGCAGATAAATCTAACTCGCGCCATGCAGCTTATGCGAAAGCTGATGCGATTTACGCAATTTACCGCAATAACCATGGTGATGCTGCTGGCATGAAGGCAGAGATGTCCGATGAAGGCATTGATCAATCGTCAATCGATTGGGATAATTACGACAAGGACGCTTTTGGTAAGTCAGCTAAAGCCAATCTTGAGGCTATTATAGCGGAAGAAATCGCTAGCAACACCGTGTCAAACGACACTCCAGACAAAGCCGTTGACACTAAACCAAGCGCAGAGCCTAACGAGACAAAGCCTAACGAGACAAAGCTAGCCGAAGCTGACGCAGCAGTAGAAAAAGCTGACCATAACAGCGATGCTGAACCTGATCAAGAAAAGTATTATGACCAGCAGCAAGACCACGTTGTCAAAGAAATGAATGATTGGCGTTTTCAACAGGGTATGACGCTTGGGCGAACAGTTTCGCAGAGCGACGTTCTGAAGAATTGGGATTCGGCGCTCTCAATGTTTAATTTTCTAAGCAAAGACGGCGTCCAAGAACCGGTTGAGCTAAAAGACAGTGGTAAGCAAATCGTGCGCGATTACTTGGGCGTGCGTGGCGTGACTACTGAAGACGTAAAGCTAAGGGATATTGATCAAGCTTATTGGAAGTATCGTAATGACGACGACGGCAAGAAGTCCGCTCCCGACCTTAGCTTTGTTGATTATCTTAAACAGCATCCTGATGTTGTTAAATAATTTGCCGAGTTTTAGCTAGCTTATCAAAATACAAGGCGGTGGCAAGCCATCACCTTGTATTTTAGTTGTAGTATATGATATAATAGTAATGTTATTAACGTCTAGGATCCGCGTTAAAGGTAATTAATACAGAGGTGGCTAGGGCTAGCTAGTTATCTAAGAGGTTAAATTTAATGGCAAAAGCCTTAACCATGGCTGACCTGCTTGCAGGCGGTGATACAAAGGTAGTTGAAGCAGGTTCGACTATTAATGGCACAGTTCTTTCGGTCAAAAAGAACGAAATCTTGGTAAACTTAGGAGCTAACGGTGTTGGCATGGTGCCGCGCCGCGAGATCGGTTTCGGCAAAAAGTATAACGTTGGCGACGAAGTTATGGCAAGTGTAACTGAGGCTGAATTGCCTAACGGTATGGTGTTGCTATCGTTGCGTAAGGCTGCGAAAGAGCACGGTTGGGATGAAGTGCAACGTGCAGTTGAAGATGGCAAGACGATTTCCGTTACCCCGTTTGATGCTAACCGCGGTGGTTTACTCATTGAATACGAAGGTGTACGTGGATTTATGCCGGTATCGCAGCTTAGCACTGAGCATTATCCGCGAACTAGCGATAAAGAAGAGATCCTTCGTCGTTTGCGCTCTTTAATTGGCAAAGATATCTCGGTTCAGATTATCGATGCTGACCAAAAATCCAACAAGCTAATTTTCAGCGAGAAGGAAGCAATCAAGGACGGATTAAGCGAGCGGCTAACTAACATGAAGGTCGGCGATACAGTTAAAGGTAAAGTTACCGGTATCGTTGATTTTGGTGCATTTGTTAATGTTGATGGCATTGAGGGCTTAGTCCATATTAGTGAAATTAGCTGGGAACGTATTGGTGAAGTTAAAGACAAACTCCACGTTGGCGATGAAGTTTCGGCTAAAATTATCGGTATCGATAAAGATCGCCTTAGCCTATCAATTAAACAGACTCTGCCTGACCCATGGCTAGGTGAGGCTGCTCAATTCAAAGTAGGCCAAGAGGTTGAGGGTACTGTTACTCGCGTTACACCATTTGGTGCTTTTGTTCAGATTAGTCCCGCAGTCGAAGCCTTAGTGCATGTTAGCGAGCTAGATCATGATGTAGCCCCAGAGAAGCTTTTTGAACTTAACGAAAAGCGTACCTTTACTGTATTAGAGATTGATGCGGCTAACCGCAAAATTCGCTTAGGCCTAAAGAAATGATAGCCCAATAAGATTGGCGCGGTTTGCCTAACGCGCCGGAAAGGAGTGTGATGGCAGACAAAAAAATCATTCAAATTCCAAGCATGATTACCGTAGGAGATCTGGCAGCAGAGCTTGATCTCCCGGTAGTCACATTAGTTGGTGAGCTGTTTAAGAACGGTATTATGGCTACCGTTAATCAGCGAATCGATTTCGAGACAGCAGAAATTATTCTTGAGGAATTGGGCGTCAAGGCCAAAATTGAGCAGAAAGCCGTTGACATTGATAGCACCGACCAACTCAACATTAAGTTATCGAAGAACGCAAAGCCACGCGCGCCAATTGTGGCCGTCATGGGCCATGTTGACCATGGCAAGACTACCTTGCTTGATAAAATTATGGCAACTAAGCGTCAAGCGGGTGAGGCTGGTGGTATTACGCAACATATCTCAGCTTACCAGACAACACGTAATGGCCGCCCGATTACCTTTCTTGATACGCCTGGCCACGAGGCTTTTGCAGCCTTGCGACAGCATGGTGCTACGTTAACCGACGTGGTGATTATTGTGGTAGCGGCTGATGATGGAGTCAAGCCGCAAACTGTTGAGGCGATTAAGTTTGCACGCACTGCAAATGCCAAGATTATTGTTGCTATCAATAAGATGGATAAGCCAACGGCTAACCCAAATCTAGTGCGAACGCAGCTTGCTAGTGACTATGATTTGAACCCAGAAGAGTGGGGCGGTGATACAATCATGATAGAAGTCTCTGCTGTTACTGGTGCCGGTATTGATAAGTTGCTAGATGCTGTGTTGCTGGTTGCTGATATGGAAGAGCTAAAGGCAGACTATAATGTTCCGGCCGAGGGCTTGGTGATTGAATCTAATCTTGAGAAGGGCCGCGGTGCAGTTGTTCGTATGCTAATCGAAAACGGCAGTTTGAAAAAAGGTGATTTTATTGTTGCTGGTAGTGCCTGGGGCAAAGTCCGCACAATGGAAAATTGGCAGGGTAAACCAATCAAGCTAGCCGGCCCATCTACGCCAGTTACGGTGACTGGATTCCGTGAAGTACCTCCGTTTGGTCGGATTATTGAGGAAGTTAAAAATGAGCGCGAAGCCAAGGCGCTGGCGGCTAAGCATTACAACGAACAGATTCAGTCCACGGCCGACGTCAACATCACGGGCAGCGACTTACTGCGGATGATGAACCGCGAAACCGAACAGAAATCGGCTAACTTTGTTATTAAAGCCGATGTTCAGGGTTCGTTAACGTCGGTAATTGACTCGCTGAAGTTACTAGAGACGGAAGAAGTCGCTGTTAAAATTATTGCTAGTGGCGTGGGCGATATTACCGAAGGCGATATTCGTGCAGCTAAAGATGCGGATGCGACTATCTTAGGGTTTAACGTTAATTTGAGCGGTATTACCCGTCAGCTGGCCAATCGATCCCGAGTTAACGTTCGGCTATACAAAGTTATTTACGAGCTAATTGACGACGCTAAGGAAATTATGAGTGCATTACTCCCAGATGAGATTGTCGAAGAAGAGATTGGCAAGCTTGAGGTTAAGGGTATTTTTCGCACCACTAAAACGCAGGTTATTACTGGCGGACTTGTTTTAACTGGTAGGGTAACGTCTGGGGTCGAAGCGCGTATTGTGCGGGGCAAAGGCAAGACAGCTCAGACAATTGCCGAAGTACACGTTGCTAGTGTGCAACGTGAACGAGCCGAGATTAAGGAAGGCCGCGCTGGCGAGATGTGTGGCATTAGTTTAGAGACAAAAGATCGTGTCGATCTTGAAATTGGCGACACGCTGGTACTATTTGAGCGTCGTCGACAGGCGCGCCACTTGTAAAGAGCCTAATTTAATCGCGCAGTAAAGCTACAGTTAGCTGTGCAGTTGTTTTAGTAGTGATTCTACTTGACAAATAATAATAATTGTACTACTATTAAAGTAGTTCCGAAAGAGGAGAGAAGGAGAAGATTTATGCGAGGTTACGAGACAAACAACTTTTGGCATAGCGAGAGCCAGCGCCGCGCTGTTATGAATAATTTAATTGACAATGGCGCGTGGCTATTAGATCTAGATGACAATGGCGAAATGGTTCTCACACGTGGTGATCAGAAGATTAAGGCGAGTGAGGCAGTTAAGGCTAGTCGGTCACGTCAAGCTGAAATTAGCGCAAATGATTCAGCCGTGGAAGATGGTCTTGATAGCGCGCCTACCACAGTGTTAAAGAGCGACGTCAAAACCAGAGATGAAAATAAAAGCGATGTTGCGGTCGATAGCAAGGCCGATGACGGCTTTGATCCAAGCGCATTTGATGTGATTCATCCTGATGAGTACGACGATAAAGCTGATCTGGCAGATGACGATCATGATACCGAAGCTGTTGCAACAGGGAATTGGTTCAGTCGTGCTTGGGCTGCAATTCGGAATCGTTTTAGTAAGAGCAAATATAACAATTTGGATCGTAAGAACTCGCCACGTTGGCGTAATTGTGTAGCCGCGGGTGTGCTAGCAATTGCACTATGCTGCGGTGCTGGTGCGGTAGCCAAGCATTACAACGAAACCAAAACGGATGCAGTTGCAGCTAGCCAAGGTCAAGATGGTGAAGCTTGGGCGGATCAGTTAAATGATGCTAACACGGATGATGGTGTAGAAAAGTCAGCCGCAGATCAAGCGGTTGAAAAAGCAGCTACGGCAATGGGCATTACGACTGATCAAGTAAAGGACTTTGCTAATCATTATGGCGTAGATCCGGAAGAACTTGGTACACAGGCTGCTGCTGACAAAATGCGTGATCATATGGGCAACGTTAACAATTTAAGCGAGCAGCTAAAGGCCAATGGCAACGCTGAAGCTTTTCGAGCAGAATATATTTTTGTTGTATACAATAACCCGCAAGTTCGCGCCCAGATTGCGGCTGCTTTGGACGAAGATCAGACACCAGATGCTGGGCTTGATGGCATGGAACATGGTGCGGTTGATATGAATCAGAAGCTTGAACGTTACCAGGCCAATCCAACAGCGCAAGAGGATTTTGAGCGCGTGCGTGATTATATTAAGCGGGCAGTTATTACGGCACGTGAAGCCGTTAGCCGTCGGGCTTACTCTGTTGGCTATCAGGATCAGCTATTCATTAGCGCCGTGACAGAAGATGATGGCGGCGCTAACCAGTGGATTTATTGCATTGATGACGGCAAGGTGCAAGTTGAAATCAAAAATTATTGTGCGCAGCTTAATGTTCCGTTGGAGAGTAAACCGGGCAAGGTTGTAACGTATAGTTACGGATCGAACGGCAGAGTGAACGTTGGCGGCGGCGGTAACCCTACGCCAAACCCTACACCAAAGCCGAACCCTAA
>CAMYBM010000028.1 GCA_947253995.1 uncultured Candidatus Saccharibacteria bacterium
CATGAAAGCTTTCAAAGCTATGCCAGTACTTGCCATGGGTACATTAGCCTTTGGTTTAGTTGGTGCAACTGTTTTAGCTCCAGTAGTTAGTGCTGAGCAAAAGACTGCATCTGCTAATCAGACGTTATCTGTAACCATTAATCCAGCACTTGGCTTTACTATGGTAGATAAAGACGTGACGGCACAGCCTGACGGCACCTTAACTACTGCAAGTACCGGTAAGGTTACCAGCAACTTACTTAAGGGTTTCTCTGTTACTGTAGAGAACAACAGTTCTGATACCGGCATGAAGCAAGAGGGCGGAACTGGCATTATTCCAGCCGTTGATGATGCCACTGCTTCTAGCACAGCCAAGGGTTGGAGCGCATTCTTCAATGGTGCTCACCACAAGATTGGCGCCAAGGGTACGCCTACTTCAGTAGCTAGCACTACTCAGGCCGGCAACAAGGACTTTACCGTTCAATATGCTGTTAAGACCGACAACTCAGTAGCTGAAGGTACCTACAAGACAACCTTGCTTTACACTGTTACTGGTAATCCTAACAAATAAATAGTGTTAGCAGAGTGTAAAAAGTAGAGTCGTTACGACTCTACTTTTTGTTTGGTTCTTAAAATAGAGTATATATTGTAATTTTGATCATAGTAACTAAAAAGCCCTTGTGCTTAGTCCGGAGTGTTTGCTATAATCAATATTAGTTGGTGGAGAACACCAATAGATAAAAATAACAAGGAGGAAAAATGAAAGCTTTCAAAGCTATGCCAGTACTTGCCATGGGTACATTAGCCTTTGGTCTAGTTGGTGCAACTGTTTTAGCTCCAGTAGCCAATGCTGTGCCGAAACCGGTAGTACCCCAGCCGTCAGTTAGTAGCAACGTAGTAACCCAGGTTGTCAAGACTAAGGTCGTATCACACTTGGGAATTGAATTGCCAGGTGGCGGTTCTACATTGCCAGAAACAGATGGCACTCAGGACACTGACATCAAGATTAAAAGTAATGCCGAGAAGGGTGCTACTTTAACTCTGTCTGATGACGACGAGGACACTAATTTGGTTAACGAGAACGACGCTAATGCCGTTATTTCAACTACTGCCGATGCTTCATCGAGCAAGGGTTGGGGCGCTGTAATTGACGGTGCACAGAAGGCTATGCCTAAGTTGTCAGCGACCCCTTTGGTAGTAACAAAGTCAACTATTCCTGGTGACATTACCGGAAAAGTAAAGTATGCTATCAAGACTGACAACACCCTGAAGCCAGGTACTTACAAGGATGTCGTCCGTTTCACCTTGACTGCTAATCTTTAATATATAGAGTCAAGAGTTATAAAAAGTAAAAGCCTCCAGTGGGCTTTACTTTTTATATTAAACTTGTTCGTTATCTAGACCGGCTTACGATTAGAGAGTAATTAATATAAGCAATAAAACAACTTTTTATTACGTAAATTTTAGCGCAGTATGCTATAATAGACGTTAGCATAATAGGAGGCAATAGGAGGAAACACATGCGGTTATTTCGTAAACTAAGACAGAGTGCGTTGATTGCAAGCATTTTTGTTTTGTCATTGGCGTTCGTGACTACTGGCATTGTCATGGCAGAAGCACAAAAGCAAAGTGATAAAAAACCAGAGGTTAAAACTGGTCTTTGGATTAAGCC
Organism: uncultured Candidatus Saccharibacteria bacterium; assembly: GCA_947253995.1. Taxonomy (GTDB): domain Bacteria; phylum Patescibacteriota; class Saccharimonadia; order Saccharimonadales; family Saccharimonadaceae; genus Nanoperiomorbus. The sequence continues at coordinate 1,652 of CAMYBM010000028.1, forward strand.
GGCAACGAACGAAATCAGCCTAGGCGCTAAGGAATCTTATTCCGGTACTATGCTGGTTACAAATACGTCAACTTCGCCGATGGACTTCAAGATTGACGCAGGTGCGTACACAATTCGAAACAATAATTATTCTACCCCTGACTATAGCAGCGAGGGTAAGTATAGCTTGATGAAGAATTGGATCAAGTTTGATCGCACAGATATTAAAAATGTACCGGCTAACGGTTCAGTAGAAGTTAAATACACTATTACTGCGCCAGCGAACATACCTAGCGGTACTCAGTATGCAACAATTTTTGCTTCAACGGTAAACAAGCAGCATAACAATGCGACTGGCGTGCAGTCAAATGCTCGCATTGGCATGGTAGTAAAAGCAAACATGAAGGGTGGTCGAACGATTGAGCGCAATACAATTGAAGGCCAAAGGATTGATTTCTTCCAGCCAAAGGCGCCGTTGACTTCAAAATTTACAGTTAAGAATGAAGGTAACGTTGCCTCGTCGGTAACGTATTCAATGACAGTTAAGTCTTGGATCAATGGGCGAGTTGAGTACCAAGGGGACACGCAGCCAGCTGATGTGTATCCAGAGAGCCGGCGCGATTTTGATCTAACGTGGTCACAGGTTCGCCCAGGCATCTACAGTGTATCGCAGATCGTTAACGTTAACGGCAAAGACCACTCAATTACACGCGTTGTTGTTGCTCTGCCAATGTGGCTAATCATTCTATTCATTCTTGCCGTTGTGTGCTTTGTTGTGTTTATCGTTGTTAATGTACGTAACATTTTGGCAGCACGACGCAAGCATAGCAAGTCTAGCAATAAATCGCGTAGAAGTAGTTCAACTAGCGCTAACAAGGAGGTTAAGTAATGAAAAAAGTTAATTTAGCAGTATCTGCGGGTGTACTCTTTGGCGCGCTTGCTCTAAGTGCTGTTGCCTTACCAGCTGCACCAATGGCTCATGCCTCAACGACCCTGACTCAGACTATAAGCAAGCAAGTGAAGTATGATCTTGTCGTTTCAGTAGTTAAGTTTAATGGCAAATCTATCAATAATGGAATTGACGCGTGGTCGAGTGCTAAGAGTGCTGGCGTAACTAAGCAGCAACACAATACTATTACATTGCGCTCTAGCGCCGATGCGGACGCCACATTGTATATCGGCGGTAAGGCTGTGTGGACCGGCAAGGTTAAGGCCAATACAGACACTGACGCCGCCTTCGACGTTCCAGTAGAGCCGGGTAAAGTAGTGGCGACGCTTGTATCCCAAGGGAAGAATGGCGACCAGAGGACTAATAATACGTTAGATTTTACATTTGATTGGCAAGCAGTATTGCCACCTGTTGGCCCGCAGCCAGGTAGCGAGCAAGGCTCTACTACCCAAGACTCAAGTGAAGGTCAAGGCGCAGAGGGGGATGTTTGCGCTAAGCAGAAGAGTGAAGCGGATCGCTTGTACTGCGAACATTTGCGCCACAGTGGTAGAAGCCACCGGGGTTATCGCGCGCCAAATACTGGCTATGTGATTATCAACGGTCAGGCCTATAGCAAGCGCACACTTGCCGTGATCGCTGGTGCAGTGGTCGCTGTAATCGCAGCTGTTATTGCTATCTTTGCAGTATGCCGTCGCAAGCGAAGCAATAAGTAGCTGATCTTAGACTATAAGATACAACGGAGTTGGTTAGCCAACTCCGTTTATTGTTTTTGTAGTTTTTGGTGGGGTGGGGATTATGGCAATAGCTTAGACAATTCGTGCGCAATCATGAGCGCGCTGCTTTACAATTATACCTTCGCCAGGCGCACGCACCTTTTGACTAAATAACAATATTATGGTATAATATAAAAGTACTTGATTGAACTACATAGGTGGAGCGATTGGGTTAGAACATTACGGCCAAAAGGAAGGTGTGTATTTATGATATCTTGGAGATGCGATCATCAGTGTTACAACACGATTGAGCGAGGCGAAGTTAATTTTGAAGATTCAGCACAGTCGTTAACGGTTCAGTACTGCGAGGAGATTTCTAATGCCATTGATCACAACGAGAGTTCACCTCTCATTAGTGCAAAGCATGGTTATCGCAAGGCGCTTGACTTTGAATGGTCCGATGCGATTAATCGATTGGACTATAATTTGCGGCGTCGCGGCGAAATGTCTTGTACTGACGATCTGCTTGGTATCATGCTTTATGAGTATGATATTTTTAGCGTATGCCTGAGCAAACAATTTATGAAAGGCGTAGTAGATGATATTAATGCAGAGCTGAAAAAGATTAAAATTCGTTCTAGCGGTGAAAGATGTAGCTACTCTAATCTGTTAGCAGCTGACCCCTCGTCGAGCAATGCAATACTTGTTCGCGCACTAGACGTTGACAAGCCATCTGGCGTGTTGATGTTGGACATTCCTGGCGACACGGCATTATCGTTAATATGTTCTTATGGTGGATCGGTGGGGCAGAGCCGTCTAAAATACAGCCTTGCAATTAGGTAGGCCACTACTGATCAAACCATCCGCTTGGCGGATGGTTTTTCTTCTTGACAATACATTAAGTATATGCTAATATATAAGCATACACGGAAAGTGTGAGATAACGGAGGGGTTACCGCGCGAAAGCACGGCAGCCCCTTTTAATTAGAAGAAAGGAAATTATGGCAGGAACAAAAGAAGGTGCACGCAAAGCAGCAGAGACTAATCGTCGTTTGCACGGTAATGATTTTTACGCACGGATTGGTCGCAAGGGTGGTCAAAACGGTACTACTGGCGGTTTTGCCGCTAACCCAGAATTAGCACGCATTGCCGGTGCCAAGGGCGGTCGTATTAGTCGTCGCGGACCAGCCAAGAAGTCGATCAAAGTTGACTTTGAGGATAGCGGTTCAGTTGTTGTGGTCAATCTTTAGTATTTGGCCGCTCCCGTTAATGCCCTAGGTTAGCTAGGGCATTTTTTGCGTCTTAAGGCGCAGCAGCGGGCGTCATTCGTTTGCCACGTCGTGTTGCAATTGAGGCAATGGTAGCGTAGGGTATCTTGGCTCTGTACGCCGGTTTGGCCACAGCAAGGGCAGCAGGAGCGACGATGTAGCCAGTCACGATAACTGTCGAGCGCCCCTTCGATATATTTAGATGGGATGGTGATGTCGTATTTTTGGCCGATAGTAGTAGCCATATCCCAAGCGGCACGCTCTTGATGCAGCAGGTCGATATCTTGGTAGTAGGTGGTATGATGCAAAATACCGTGGCCAGTCTCGTGGAGAAGATCAAAAATGTTATTCGCGTAGGTTATTTTTTGCGTATCGGCCGACCATTTGGCGGTTGTTCCACGGCAAAAATGTAGCTGTGGGTAGTCGCACTTTAGTTGGCTGGCTAGCTGTTCGCTACTAATGGTAGACATGATTGTATTATAGCTAGATGATCTGTTGAACGCAATTCAGCAATAAGCATAAACTCTTGACAGTTTGGGGGTAATTATGCAAAAATTATAGCAGGTAAAGTATAAATAGGATTAACATGGGCATTAATAATATGAATAAACCATCAACCAATGAGCGGCCTTTGACATACGCTGAAGCGCATGAGCGATACGGCAAATTAAATCGTATCAAAGCAGCTATCGGTAAGTTTGCCGTCGCCGCAGTGCATCCAGTAGAGCTGTTCCGCAATCATCAAGAAAAGCTTAGGAAGCGACAAGAATTTATCGATAAATATGCGCCAAAAGCTGTATGGACCAATGCTAAGGATGCAGCGAAAGGTGTGTATCCAAAGGAACACGAAGCTGAGAAATTCGATGACTTAGAGCGCGAAGCAGAGTCTTACCGCAATCAAGAAAAG
>CAMYBM010000029.1 GCA_947253995.1 uncultured Candidatus Saccharibacteria bacterium
ATTTGTTCCGATTGATATCCTTGGGGCTATCGTTAAGCTTAATCTGGCGTTCGGCACTACCCGCTATCTCGCTAACACTGACGTTAGAGTAGGATAGTACTGAGCTGCCGAGCGGACTATGTATAACCACAAAATTGCCTACGCCGGCGTTGTCGCCAAAGCGCACCAATTCTTTGGCGCCGTTTAAGCCAGCCTGCCAAGCGCCACGCAGCTTGACGCCTGAACCATAATGCCGTTCAAAAGAGCGCGCACCAGCATCAACGTTAATTAATCCATTGCTGTCCAACGCATAAATCCAGTTGCGGTTGCTAGCTTCTTTAATGTTTTCAACGGCTGATTTGTTTTGAAACGGCCACCGCTTAGTTTCGTCCGTTGCGGTATTGCCTACCGGTCGCACCACTACATAACTAACCTGGATACGATCGTTGCGGAATTGAATCAAGCGCCCCATAATGTAGCACTGACTGTTGCCGGCAGCATAACCGGCCGAAATTGACACGCCACCATATTGGTAAGAATCCGGTTCGCAACTAAAACGCCCTTGTTTGCCACCAATACGCGCATTAATGCCATCATGTACGTCATTGTACTCTGACTGGATAAAAGCTTTAGCGCCACTAATAGCATTAGAAAACTGTTGCGTTCGACTCATGCTATAGATACCTGCCATCATTAAGACCAAAGCAGCCGAAACTGCAATAGCCAAACTTGTCTCTACTATTGTATAGCCACCCTGTCGATTCATTCTTTTTTTATTATAGCACAAGCTCGTTGCCTTATTAATATATTACATAATTGGCAGGGCAAAAACATACAATGCCCACGCTCGGATTAGACTAATGCTAAGTATCACCAGAACAGCTGACGCAATCAGATGCGGGCCAAATGGCATTTGGCTATTGAGATGCGTGCGCTTACGAATTAACTTCGGCAATACTGCCAATGTTGCCAGTAAATTAGCAATAAACAGAATAAAGCCGGCAATAATCCAGTGGCCAGACAGTAGACTAAGCGCCACGCAGAGCTTAACATCACCTAGCCCAATAGCTCGCCCCGCGCTAAACAGCCATAAGGCAGCATACAAAGCAGCTAATGGCAAGAATGACCGCAAGATATCTAGCCAGCTGAACTCGCCAGCCAGCGCAAAATGCCCTACTACCGCATAAATTGCTGCAAGTATAATTAGCGGATAAACAATCACATTAGGTAGAATATGATGTCGCTGGTCATAAACCGCCAAAACAGCAAATAAAGTTAGCACCATAAACCAAATCACTAACATAGCCGAGCGCCCAAAATCTTGGAACAAGAAAAGATCGTCCAACGGGATCGCTAAATTAGCCGCAAAGGCTACCGTTGACAGCGCAAACAATGCACCGAGCGTCAATTCTGACAGCAGAGGAAACCACCCGATTGGCTTTTTGCAGTAACGACATTTACCCCGCAAACAACACCATGATATGATTGGAATCAAGTCAAACGCCGCCAGCTGTTTGTGACAATGATCACATTCGCTTCTACCCTTCACCCAATCACGCTTTGTCTCAAGTCGAGCTACTACGCATGCAGCAAACGACCCTGCAAAAGTCCCCAGAATAAAGACCACTGCTAAACGCATAACAATTTCCACTATACTCATATTCCAATTATAGCATAAACAAAATAAAGTAGCCCGAAGGCTACTTTATTTTGGGATTTTGTCTAACTAGTTAGCAGTTACACATACCTTGTCAAGACCAGTAGCAGTCTCAACGAAAGCTAGCACAGCGGCCTGACGCACGGCGCCACGCTCAATATCCTTATTGTTACGCTTGCAGGTGTGACCAGCAACAACGTAAATCGTCTTCTTTTGGTTGAGCTGATCCTCATGCGAGCTGGCAATAGAGACATCATTGTCAACAACCTTGACCGACTCAGTACTAGTTGACAAGTTGCCAATGTAGGCACTCATCTTGTTCTTCAACTCTTTACCCACAACATAGATATCACCCTTGGAGTGGATAATGCTCTCGGTTGGGTTGTTGGAAATGTAGCTTGTAATTGCCTCAACAACCTGCGACTGGTCACGCTTGCGGGCATCATTCTGCTGGTTACGTTGCAAGGCTGGGACAGCCAAGAACACGACCAAGAAGATCAATGCACCAACGGCGAGCACCAAAGCAACCTCGATGATGGTGAAGCCTTTTTGCAACTTCTTCATATTGTTACTATGATCCTTTCTTTTTTAGCTTACGCTTATATTATAGCGCATTTTGAGCCAGTTGCAATGCACTAGCGTTGAATCGACGTCGACAACTGGTAAATCGGCAGCAAGACCGACACCACAATAAAGCCAATAAGCAACGCCATAATAACCATCAGAATTGGTTCGATCAATGTCGAGATTGACTTGATTGCGTTATCAACTTCCTTGTCATAGTAGTCAGCGATCTTGCCAAGCATATTATCAATACTACCCGAACTCTCACCGATCTTTAACATCTGTGGTACAAACGGCATAATATAATCCTTATCACTCAAGGCTTCGGAAACAGCTTTGCCGTTTTTAACGGGTCCAATAGCTGCAAGGATATCATCGCGAACCAACAAGTTGCTCACCGAGTCGGCCGATATCTGTAGCGATTCGATAATCGACACACCTGACTGTACCAACGTCTGCATTGTCCGCGAAAAGCGCGCCATGTACAGCTTGCGTACCAGCGGACTGAATAATGGTGCATTAAGCTTGAGTGCATCGAAGGTGCGCTTGCCCGATTGCGTTTTCTTCCAACGATTGATAGTGACGCCTGCGCCCAAGAGAATCAATAGCGTAATATACCAGTAATGCGTAGTAAAATCAGCCACTGCTTGCAAAATTAATGTCTGGAACGGCAGCGTCTTGTGCATGTCCTCGTATAAAATTCTTACCTGCGGCACCAATGTTACCAACATGTAAATCACAACGCTAACAATAACCACCAACACGATAGCCGGATAAACCATAGCGCCACGAATTTTGCTCAGCATATCAGCGTCATGCTCTAACTGGTTAGCCAAACGCTCAAGCGAAGTATCAAGTTTACCGGATGCCTCACCGGCGCGAACGATTGAGACAAAGAAAGTATTAAAGGTGTCTGGATATTTAGCCAATGAGTCCGCCAACGATGCACCACCATTAATATTATTTAATACATCGCTAAGCATATTCTTTAGAGCATGCCCTGACGTCTGGCCGGCAACAGTTGAAAGCGACTGTGACAGCGGCAAGCCAGCATTAAGCATTGTCGACAGCTGGCGCGTCATCACCACCAATTCTTTTTTCGTTACGTGGTTGCTAAAGCGCGACAGAAATGCACCCTCTTCGACCTTGGCAATATGAATTGGCACGAGATGCTGCGCCATCAATAGTTTAGCGGCTGCCGCCTCACTATCTGCCTGAATAGTCGACCGTACTACCTTATTATTTAATGGGTCGCGCGCCTTATAACTATAAACTGCCATTATCCGTGCATAATCCTTTCTAGCTCTTCGCGATCAACCGCATAATTAAAAGCTTCATCGTAAGTAATTTTACCTTCTTGCACCAAGCTAGCTAACGTACGATCCATCGTTTGCATCCCCTCCCGGCTGGAAGTCTGAATGACTGCATCAATCTGATGTGGTTTGCCTTCACGAATAATATTACGGATCGCCGGGTTCACAAGCAAGATCTCAGCAGCAACAATACGGCCACCACCAATAGCTGGAATTAACCGCTGTGCGCAAATTGCTTGTAGAATGCTGCCCAGCTGCGACTTAACTTGCTGCTGTTGATGCGGCGGAAACACATTAACCATACGATCAATTGACTGCGACGCTGAGTTAGTGTGCAAAGTTGCAAATACCAAATGCCCCGTCTCAGCAATCGTGATCGCCGCCGAAATTGTCTCAAGGTCGCGCATCTCGCCAATCAGTACTACATCTGGATCCTCGCGCAAGGCACTACGCAAGGCTGCGTTAAACGAATAAGTGTCGTAATGGACTTCGCGCTGAGCAATCAATGAGCGTTGTGACTTATGCGTAAACTCAATTGGATCCTCAATCGTCACAATATGTCGCGACTGCTCACTATTAATCTTATTAATAATAGCTGCCAGGGTGGTTGATTTACCCGATCCCGTCGGCCCCGTTACCAGAACCAAACCCCGCGGATAATCCGCGAAGCTCTCAACCACTGGTGGTAGCCCGAGGTCGTGAATCGTCGGTATAGCATTTGGAATTAAGCGAAATGCCGCCGCAACATTGCCCTTTTCGTGGAAAGCATTTACACGGAAGCGCCCTAGATCACCGAACGCAAACGAAAAGTCAAACTCTTTATCTTTGGTTAAAATTTGCTGCTGATCTTGATCTAGTACGCTGAACACTAGCTTCTCAACTAGTTCGCTCGTTAGCTTCGGCGCATTTGCCATTGGGGTGAGTGAACCGTCGATACGCAAAATTGGCGGGACGCCAACTTGCAAATGCAGATCAGAAGCGTTTTGGTTGATCACTTCTTGCAGCAGCATTTCAATCCGTAAATTATCCATAACCCTCCCTATTTAATCATTTTATATTGTATTATAAAGCTTATACTTTAAGCAATACCACCCGCTACACGATTAACTTCCTCAACTGTAGTATCGCCGGCTAGGGCTTTGAGATAGCCGTCGGCTTTCATTGGTATCATCCCCTGTGCTTCAGCTAATTCTTGAATTTGGCTCGACGTGGCGTGCTTAATAATCAATTGCTGAATTTCTTCGGTTACTTCAATCACTTCATATAGCCCCATGCGCCCCTTGTAACCACCTGGAGATGTTTGCGATTCCTTACCGCGAGTTAGTTCAAAGCTGCTTTGCCCTGCTAATGGCAAATGCTTGTAACCTAGGTCTTGGCAAACTGCTTGCACGCTAGCTTCATCACGTGGCAATAGCTTGCCCACCGCCGCCCGAATAGCAGCGGTTTCAGTTGGATTACTCTTGTAGGTTTCACGATCTGGCGCATTGCGACGCACCAAGCGCTGGCCAATTACAGTATTGATCGTTGAAGCGATCAAGAACGGCTCAACTCCCATATCCAACAAGCGTGGCAAAATACCCGCAGCCGAATTGGTGTGCAGCGTCGAAAACACCAAGTGGCCCGTTAAAGCTGCCTGCACCGCCAAGTTAGCTGTCTCGGCATCACGGATCTCACCCACAAGCACGACGTCAGGGTCAAGACGCAAAATCGAGCGCAATCCCGACGCAAAAGTCAGCCCCGTTGCTGTATTTACTTGGATCTGGTTCACCCCATTCATGCGGTATTCAACCGGGTCCTCTAGCGTAATGATATTAATCTCATCGCTAAAGATCTCCTGCACCAAAGCATACAACGAAGTTGATTTACCGGATCCAGTTG
>CAMYBM010000030.1 GCA_947253995.1 uncultured Candidatus Saccharibacteria bacterium
CGGCTGAACTCCCAGACATTCTTAACCAGTTTCCCCGGCGTATTAAACAGTACGACTGGTTCTGCTGTTTGAATTTTAACTTTAAACGTAGCTTTAGCGGCAGGTTCGTCAATGCAGGGGAATAGCTCTGAGGCGTGGTTGGCTTCAAATTGAGTTGCCATGAGCTCGCAATTTTGATTGTGATAACGATATTTACAAATGTACAATCCGTGGAGTGCTGTTTCGCTCATTTTGCCGCTAAAGTCAACGCGAATCTGCTGCCCGCTAGCATTAATTGTAAGTATGTTGCCATCATAGTCAAAAGTTGCAGGCTTGTTGTCTACGCGAACAGATTTAATATCGAGGGATTGTGCGTGCAGTCGAATGGTTTCTGCGTGCGCAATTCCAGTAAGGTTGACCGTTCCGCCGAATTCACGTGCTGGTTTGTTCAGATGCAAGAACAGATCGTAGTTGACTGGAGTAAAGTAGGTGAGTAGGTGGTCGAAAGTTTTCATGCTATTAATTATAGCATTAAGTTATCTTTATCTTGTTAGAGCATAAGTAGCTAATAATGCGCTTGACAACAGTCTAGCTGACTATTACAATAATAAATGTAATCCGGCCGTATGGGTCGGACTTTTTAGTAGAAGGAGAAGCATATGGAAAGTTTGGATATTAAGCAAATGCTAGCCACTGTGCGTGTAATCGCGGACGAGAAGAATTTGACCGAGGATGAGGTTATAAGCGCGGTCGAAGCTGCAATTGCCGCTGCTTGGCGGCGAGACAATGGTGAACGCGACATGCAGGTAACTGCAGTCCTAAACCAAGAAACCGGTGTTGCTAATATAACTGTGCACTATGATGTTGTGGAGACTCCAGAAGCAACAGGTCAAATTACTCTCGAAAAAGCCAAAACAATTAAGCCGGAAGCTAAGCTAGGTGATACAATCGAGCTGCATTACGAAGCTACTAAGTTTGGCAGGATTGCAGCAATGACGGCTAAGCAGGTGCTACTGCAAAAGTTACGTGATTATGAGCGCGAGTCAATTGCCAAAGAGTATGATGGCAAAGTTGGTAAGCTTGTCACTGGCACAGTATCTCGCATTGAACCACGGCTGGTACGTGTTGATTTAGGTGGTGGCGAAGGTATTATCCCTGCAAGTGAACAAATACCAGATGAGCATTTGGCAGTTGGTAGCCGTGTTAAAGTTTTGCTAAAGAAAATCGATCGCGAAAGTCGTATCCCAACAATTATTCTGTCGCGCGGAGATGCTGAATTTGTTCGTCAGCTATTTATTCAAGAGGTGCCAGAACTAGAGACTGGCGCAGTGGAGATTAAGGATGTTGCTCGCATCGCTGGTCGTCGTACAAAAATTGCTGTTTACAGTAGTAATAGCGAAATTGATCCAGTCGGTACATTTGTTGGAGCTAAAGGTATACGTGTACAGGCTATTATGGGCGAAATCGGCGAGAACGAAAAAGTTGATATTATCGCTTACGATGATGATATCAAGAATTACATTGCAAACACACTTAGCCCAGTTGAGATTAACAATATTGAGTTAGATGATGTTGCCAAGGTTGCTGTAGTTACGGTGCCGAAGAATCAACAGGCTACGGCGATTGGTCGTCAAGGACAAAATGTACGCTTGTCGTCACAGCTTACTGGCTACAATATTGATATTGTTACGGCTGAAGAATAGTAAATTTTAGTAACACAATTGGCGCTTATAGAATAAGAGTGCCAATTGTGCTACTATAGAATTGTATGGGAAGCGCAAATCTTATTTCAAAGCAGGCTAGTATTGCTTTAGCCCATGCTGGGATGTTCGCTCTGTGCGAGTCGCCAAATAACCGAATTATTAGTATCAACCATTTGTTATTGAGTTTGGCTAATTTGCCCGATAGTATGGCATTTGAAGTAATGCGCAAGAATGGATTATCTATTGATAGAGTAGCTAAGACTATACGGTCGTATAAGAAGCAATTTTATAATCATTGTCGGTCGGTGCGCGCGGCTACGCTTGAATTTTCGGATGATTTGCATTCAGTAATGTCGCTTTCGTATATTGGCAGCATGGACCGTGATCCTATCATTAATACATATGATTTGATCAGCGCGATGCTATTTTATGGTAGGTATAGCCGTAGTTGCTCAGCTTTTGATCTGCTTAGTTTTCTTCAGGTTGATATTCAGGGGCTGGAGAAGTATATAGGTGATGTGTACAATCCTGATACTGAACCGTCGCAGCCAGACCATGATTTCAGCAATGGCCGCCCGCTTGTAGTTGAAAATCTAGATATGGATTGTAGTTTTCGGATTGAGGGCGGCGGCGATGAGGGTGATCATCGAGGTGAGTTTTTCCCTAAGTTTGAGCTTAAATATAGCAATGGCTTGTCCATGTTAAATGATCCGACTGGAGCTGCGTTTTGCAATAGCTTTGATGCGGCTCAAGAAGATGAGTCAGATTACGATGCACTAGATGATGAAGAGCCGAAAACGGAACGTTCTCCGATAGGCGATCAGCAAAAGCAGCAAAAGCAGCATGCCAAATCGGTAGAAACGGCGTTGGGGTATTTTGGCGTTGACTTAACTAATAAGGCTAAAGATGGCGAACTTGACCCAGTAGTAGGACGTGATCGAGAAATTGATCGCCTTATAGTTGTTTTAAGCCGCCGTCGTAAAAATAATCCGTTATTGATTGGCGAAGCCGGAGTCGGTAAAACGGCAATTGTTGAGGGTCTGGCAGAGCGGATCGCGCGCGGGGAAGTACCGCCTGCGTTGAAGAACAAACGTGTCATACAGATTGATCTTGCAATGATAGTTGCGGGTACACATTATCGTGGGGATCTTGAAGCACGATTGAAGCGTATTATTGACGAAATCGAGTCGGATGGGTCTGTGATTGCTTTTATTGATGAGATTCATACTTTAGTTGGCGCTGGTGGGTCAGAGGGGTCGATGGATGCGGCTAACATTCTAAAGCCTGCCTTGGCACGCGGTAAGCTGCACCTGATTGGTGCTACTACTGTAAACGAGTACAATAAATTTATCGAAAATGATGCCGCTTTGACGCGCCGTTTTCAAACGATTAATGTACCGGAGCCAACAGTGACTGATACGGTACGTATTGTTAAGGGTATTGTAAAATATTATGAATCCTTTCACGGGGTTACCTTTGGTGATTCAGCAATTAAGGATGCGGTCTACTTAAGCCAACGTTATATGCCGGGGCGTTATCAGCCAGATAAAGCCATTGATGTCATCGATGAGACTGCTGCTATGATGCAGCTCGGTCGCGGTTCAATCGTCAAAGATAAGGAAATTGCTCAGTTGCGACAGCAAAAGCTTAGCCTAACTGATAAAATGACTGCCGCAGCTGCTGCTGAGGAATACGAGCAGGCGGCGACTTACAAAATGCGAGTGTTGCAGCTTGATGCCAAACTCAAGGGTATGCTGGCAGGCGATCAATCAAATGGCGAACGGTTAGTTGTTACCAGTAAAGCGGTGGCGCAAACGGTTAGCCGCATTACAGGCGTGCCGGTTGCACAGCTTAGTCGGAGTGAATCGGATAAATTGATTCACCTAGAGGAATGTTTGGCTAAAAAGGTCATAGGTCAAAGCACTGCTATTAGCGTGGTGGCGCGGGCGATGCGTCGCGCCCGCTCGGGCATCAATTCGGGTCGACGGCCGATAGGCTCATTTATCTTCCTAGGCCAGACTGGAGTGGGCAAGACTGAGTTGGCGCGTGTATTGGCTGAAGAGATGTTTGGTAGCCAGGATAATCTGATCAAATTGGATATGAGTGAATTCGGCGAAGCGCATTCGGTTGCACGTCTAATCGGCGCACCCGCTGGATACGTCGGTTATGGCGACAGCAATCAGCTAGTTGATCGCGTACGGCAGCACCCGTACTCGGTAGTTTTGTTCGATGAAATTGAAAAAGCCAATCCTGATATTTACAATATTTTGTTACAAATTCTGGAAGATGGCTGTTTGACTGACGGCAAGAATCGTCGAGTTGATTTTTCGAATTGCGTTATAATCTTGACTAGCAATATTGGGTCGGAATACGGCGCAACAGATGGGAGCAAATTGGGATTTAGTTTTAACAGCCGGCCAGTTATTCAAGCAATGGATGACGCGCGACGTAAGGCTGTAATTAGCAAACTTAAGCAACGGATGAAACCCGAGCTGATCAACCGGTTTGATGATATTGTTGTCTTTAACAATTTGGACAAAGCAGATGTTGCGCAGATTTTGAACCTTGCAATTGTCGATCTTAATCGTCGTCTAGCTGCCAAGCACATCAAGTTAGTAGTAACCGCTCCCGTGCGTAATCATATTATTGAGTGCGGTTATAGCAAGCAATATGGCGCTAGGGCTTTGCGGCGCGAGGTGCAGCGCTTATTGGAGCAACCAATAGCTGATG
>CAMYBM010000031.1 GCA_947253995.1 uncultured Candidatus Saccharibacteria bacterium
CCTGGCATATCGACGTGAGCGTAGTGACGCTTTGGTGACTCGTACTCCTGGTGCGAAGTCGCAATGGTAATACCACGCTGTCGCTCTTCTGGGGCGTTGTCGATTTGGTCGTAAGCAACAGGTTTGTTAATGTCGCTTGGAAGACGATCGGCAAGAACCTTAGTAATAGCGGCAGTCAAGGTAGTCTTACCATGGTCAACGTGACCCATGGTACCAACGTTGACATGCGGTTTGTTGCGTTGAAATTCTGCCATGTTTCTCCTTTATAATTAAATTAACTAGTATCGCGCTCTAGCGATGCGATGTCACACATCGCCTCGGCCACGCTTGCCTATATTTTACCAGTTATTGGTGCCGGTTGCAAATACTTTTACTCGGCGCTTGCAGCGCGAAGAACAAAATAGCTCTGCGCTGGGCAGAGCTATTTATTTTAACAATTCAGGGTTGGTTATTTGCCTAAGTTAGGCTAGTTCGACCTTAGCGCCGGCCTCTTCCAAGGCTTTCTTGGCAGCTTCAGCTTCGTCCTTTGATACCTTTTCCTTAATTACGGTTGGGGCATCTTCAACCATCTTCTTGGCGTCACCTAGGCCTAAACCGGTTAGTTCCTTGACAGCCTTAATGACAGCTACCTTTTGACCACCAGCTTCAGTTAGCTTGACGTCAAATTCGGTTTTTTCTTCAGCGGCGGCAGCACCGTCAGCTGGACCGGCAGCAACTGCTACGGCAGCAGCAGCTGGTTCGATACCATATTCGTCCTTAAGGACGTTCTTTAATTCGTTGACTTCCAAAACGGTCAACTTGGTTAGCTCTTCAGCTAATTTCTTTACATCAGCCATGTTATCTCCTTTATTAAATTAATTGGTTACAGTTGTAACTAAGCTTTAGCGTCGGCAATACCATCAAGCAACGCATGCAAGTTGCCAGATAGCGCATTGGTGACGTCGTGAACTGGCGAAAGTAATTGCGCCACAGTTTGAGCGATGAGTTCGTTCTTGGTTGGCAGTTTGGCAAGAGCAGTAACCTCTGCTGTATCCAGCGTGCTGCCTAAGTTGTTGAAGGCACCAATGAGCTTAAGCTCAGGGTTCTTCTTGGCGAACTCAGCTAAAACTTTAGCTGGCAAGACTTCATCGTCAGCGCTGATAGCGTACAGTACTTGGCCCTTAAGCGCACTAGTGTCAGTGTCTTTGTAGGCTTCGTGCTGTTGCATTGCAACGCGCATCAAGCGGTTTTTGGTGACCTTGATGGTAACGCCTTGCTCACGAGCGGCGCGGCGCAACTCTTGCAGAGCTTGCACGGTGATGCCCGTGTACTCGGCGAACACTACCATCTTGGCGCTATCAAGCGCTTGGTTTAGTTCTGTAACCAAAGATTCCTTTTTACTACGTGAAATAGCCATAAATCTCCTTTGGTTGTTAGTAATCCCTAAATTGTTAAGTTGCCGTTATCTAAGTAGGGTTTATCTCGGTAGCATATTAAGACTAACCGTCTGCCACTGTCTCCGATAACGTTGATACTAATGTAGCAGATCGTAGCAATAATTGCAAGTTGATTAGTGCGCAGCTTTGGCAGCCTCTTGAATATCATGTAACGACATGCGCAAGAGTACTTTGTCGCTAATAAACCCACCCTGCTGGTTGAGCTTGGTGATAATATCGGCAGTACTCTTCATGGTTTTACCGTCATTGCGATAGAGTGCGTCTTGATAAATCATGTATTGGCAAGTGGCATCTTTGTCCGAATTTGGGATTTTGCGAACATCGTCGGCGATTGCTGTAAGATTGCTAAAACGCTGCTTAGCCTTCTTGTCATCAGTAACACCGTTAAAATCCATGGCTTTATTCCAACGTTCAATTAGTTTGTCGCCGCAAACGTTATAAAGGGCAGATATATGCGTCTTGCTTGTACTAATAATAGATACCTTGCCGATGGCGCATAGTACGATCAAAGTAATTAGGATAATTGCTTGCACGGCAGTGGCAATACTTAGAATGACGGTTGATAGTCGCAGCTTGCGCAAGAAGTTAGCGCGGCGCGGAGCTTTGGTAGTTGGCTGATTTTGTGCTAGATCTTCACTCATAATGACTTTATAATAGCATAAACGTGTTACAAATGCGAACTTAGCTTTGCGTTCATGGTATAATATTTAGTAATGATACAGCGTGAAATAAAACACAGCGTTAGCACCGATACTTTCGTACGATTCTGGCTAGTTATTTTAGGATTTTTGGCCGTTATCGGTATTATTTGGTGGGCGCGATCGCCTCTTATGCTGATTGCAACGGCGTTCTTTTTGGCTTTGATTCTTAATCGTCCAGTGTCGTTTATCGCGCGGCACCTGCCCGGCCGGTCGCGAGCGCTAGCTACGTTTATTGCTTACGCAATTATTCTTGGCCTGGTGGCAACAATTTTTATGACAGTGGTCCCTATTATTATGAATCAGCTGTATAATTTTATCTCATCGCTGTCATCGGATCATTTGCAGAGTCAGTCAAGCTGGCTGTACAATCTGTTGGCGCACTACCATTTGGAAGGCCAGGTCAATGGTGTGGTCGATGCTTTAAAGTCGCAAGTTGGCGGGACTCTTGCCGCAATGGGGACATCGGCGTTGCCGGTTATCACGAGTACGCTGAGTATGCTTTGCGATTTCTTCCTCGTGATTTTTATGACTTATTTTATGCTAGTAGAAGCACCATCATGGGAATCGCGGGCGTGGGAGATCCTGTATCACGATCCGCGTAAGCGTCGCCAGCATAAGATTATGGCGAAGCGGATGTACGATGTTTTTTCAAACTACGTGACTGGCCAAGCCATTGTTGGCGTTATTTCGGGTACGTTTACGGCCGTGCTAGTAGTCATACTGACTCTGTGCTTCCCAGATGTACCAATCACCTTGGCGCTGCCGGCTTGGGTAACGATTTTTACGGTCGTTTTTGTACCAATGTTCGGAGCCTTAATTGGTGGGTCAATTGTGACTTTGCTACTAGCCGTTTATTCGGTACCGGCTTGTTTGATCTATGTTGTAGTCTTTGCCATCGAGCAACAAGTTGAGAATAATATGATTGCCCCGCGGATTCAAGCTGGCCGTTTGGATATGTCTGCCCTGCTGATTTTGATTGCTATGACTATTGGTATGGGGGTCGGTGGTATCTTGGGTACCTTGATTGCTATCCCAATTGCAGGTTGCGCCATTATTGTTTTGCGAAGCGTTCTACATACTCGAGCAATGGCAATTGCTGCGACTAAAGGCGCAGGCTATGATCGCAACCTTGACGGTATAATAAGCGACAGCGAGCCAGTAGTTTTTACGCGTTCGCGTTAGTGACTACACTGTGCGGTGCCAGATTGTAACTGCGGCGTTGTCCGATACTGCGATGTGGCACTTTTTTAGTTCGTCACGTAAACGGTCGGACTCAAGCCAGTCCCTTTGCGCGCGGGCTTGCTG
>CAMYBM010000032.1 GCA_947253995.1 uncultured Candidatus Saccharibacteria bacterium
GGTAAGAAGCTCCCCACCGGCAAGGGCGGCGCGGTCCCGATTTATGCCAAAATTATGGATTGGCAGACCAAGCGGCCGCTGCTCTTCAGCCAACTCAGCTAAACCGTTACACATAATCATAAAACTATTGACGCCAATTATCATATTAGCTATAATAAATTTTGTACTTTAAGTATAACTATTCCGGAGTGGCGCAGCGGTAGCGCAGTTGACTGTTAATCAATTGGTCGCCGGTTCGAATCCGGCCTCCGGAGCCAAATAATTAATCTAATTCAGGTAAGGATCACACATAGCCAATAATTCTATTCGGATAAATGGCGAGATCCATGCCCGTGAGCTTCGTGTTATTGATCAAAGTGGTAAACAGCTCGGTATCTTATCCAAGGCTGATGCCCTAGCACGTGCGCACGATGCTGGTCTCGACTTAGTAGAAATTTCACCAGGCAGTACGCCACCTGTTGCAAAAATCATCGACTGGGGTAAATACCAGTACCAAAAGATGAAAGAACAACAGCGTAACAAGAAAAAAGCGCATACTAGCGAACTGAAACAGATCCGACTTGGCCTCAAGATTGGTCGTAACGACCTCGAGATCAAACTACGCAAAATCCGTAAGTTCTTATTAGACGGCGACAAGGTTAGGATTCAACTAATGTTTCGCGGTCGTGAGATGGCGCACCCTGAAGTTGGGCGAGAACTTTTAGATGATATTCTGAAAGAGTTAGCCGATGAAGCGGTAGCCGACAATAAGATTGCTATGGCTGGTCGTAACCTGAGTGTAATAGTAAGGAGCAATAAGAAATGCCAAAAATGAAGACCCACAAGGGTGCTGCAAAACGCATTCGCGTGACCAAGTCTGGCAAGATGCTACAGTCAAGTGCTGCAATGCATCACAAGCTATCACATCAAACTGCACGCAACAAACGCGCTAAAGCTGCCGATCGTTCTACCACTGCCGGCAACGCTAAATCAATTCGTCGTGCCCTAGGCATTTAATACTATTTAAAGGAGATATCATGAGAGTAAAACGAGGAGTTACCGCCCACGCACGTCATGCAAAGATGATTAAGCGTGCCAAGGGATTTAAGCACAATAGCGCAACCCGTAGCTTTCGCCTAGCTAAGCAGCGCGTAATTAAGGCCCTACAGTATGCCTTTCGCGATCGTCGCAACAAGAAGCGCGATCTGCGCAAACTCTGGGTAGTCCGGATTAACGCTGCCGCACGCGAAAACGGTACCACTTATTCACGCTTGATAGCTGATCTAAAAGCTGCCAATGTTCAGTTGGATCGCAAAACTCTAGCTGACTTAGCTGTGCGTGAGCCTGCCGCCTTTGCTGCTATTGTCAAATCAGTACAAAAGTAAATTGCACGGCTTTGCCCTATCAATATATCGCTTCTACCCTAGAAGCGATATATTTTATTGCGCCGAATTAGGCGTCTGACGTCATAACGTTTTTATCCACTTAAGCTAAAAGCCCCACTTACGTGGGGCTTTTAACAGATAACCGATAAGCCGGGTTTTGTCGAGAATAGTCATCTATCTAGACGTCAGGTCGCCCTGACGTTCAAGCGGTTCAGCGACTGGTTGACGAGTAGCCAATACTCCAGTCTCCTTGCAGCCGGCAGGGTTTACCACCGTCCAATGTCACCACTGGACGCTGTAGTCTCTTACGCTACTCTTTTCACCCTTACCTAACAATGGTGAAACCATCACGGTCTAAAGCTAGGCGGTATTGTTTCTGTGGCACTTTCCCTAAAGTCACCTTTGGTTGCCGTTAGCAACTGCCGTCACTCTATGCTGCCCGGACTTTCCTCTTGCCAATCTAAAATCAACAAGCGACTATTTAGCTATCTGCCAATTACAATTATACTACAGATCGCGGTAATCGCGCGGCTTATTGTTGCCCTGATTGTCATCCAAGATACGATTAACTAAGCTATCTGCGATGCGGTTATACTCCCGATGCACATGCCGAAAAGTAACCCGTCGAAAATTAAAGAATAATCGCATAACTCGATCGTGGACATCCTTAAACTCTGCGTTTTTGACCTTTAGAATGCCGTTGATTTGATTAACCACCATTAAGCTATCGCTATAAAATTCCACTACCTCAGCACTAAGCTCAGCCGCCCGCTTGAGAGCTAGCTCAACTGCCAGATACTCTGACATACCGCTATCGTTATAGCCAAGAAAGCGCCCGCCCTGCGCGATTAACTTACCATCAGTATCCATAATAACGTAAGCACTAGCACTCGGCCCAGGGTTGCCGCGCGATCCACCATCCGAATGAATTACTACAGTTTTATATTGCTTATCGTCAGTACCGCGAACTTTAATGAAGTCCTGGTCAGCGACCGCATTACTGCTACCGATATTCAGAATAATTTGGGTAGAATTAGTACTCAAATTAGCATCAAATTGATCCAGGTCGGCCCAAATATAATTGTGATATTCATCATCCAAGGTAACCCGCGCGCCGCGCCCACGCGGCAACGTAACGTCAAATACAATGAACAAATACTGCAACTGGCGATCATCTGGGTCGATAAAGCTAACTACATCACGCAAGCGGTAATGCTCTGGCTCAACTCCGGCGTGAATCTGAAGGCTCCGCTTCAAGGCGTCGCTTGGCTGCTCGCCGATATGAAGCGACCCACCCGGTAACTCATATAAACCTGCAATTGATGGCCTGCCGCCATGACGTCTTAGTAAAAGAATTTTATCATGACGATGAACGATAGCGCGAATTACTACTTTCTGTTTCATGCCTACCCTAATAAGTTCAAGAGCCTCTGACCGCGCTTAGATCCCCCGGTTATAGTCCAGGTGGGTGCTCGCAGCCAGACGCCACGACGCCTAGCCATTAAAGCTCCCGATCTAATTTTGTTAGGAAATAATTACGACCATGAGGCTACTATCATTATAACAAGCTTACGCCTGATGGTCAAAGCATGACACCGGTGCCAAAATTACTAGTATCCAATTAGTCGCCTGTAACGCATACCGCGCGCCCCTACCGCTGTCATAATATAACAAAAATACTCCTCGCAGCCGAGGAGTACAAAAATAACTATGGTGGGCGGTTCAGGACTTGAACCTGAGACCTCGTCATTATCAGTGACGCGCTC